>CACEIY010000001.1 GCA_902559635.1 uncultured Pelagibacteraceae bacterium
TAATTAAGACATTATCATCTTGAAAAATATTTAAGTTATTTGCATAAAAATGTGGCTTTGGTAAAATAGCATAGGAAATATCATCTATAAAATTAACTTTTAAATTGTATTTATCTTTTATTTGATTTTGTAATTTTATTTTAACTAAACTTTTATCATAAAAAGAAGGTATTAAAAAATAGCTTAAAACTATTATCATCAATGAGCCAAAAGCTAAAATAACTATATTATTAACCTTTTTAGTTCTTGCACTTTTCTTTTTATAATCTTTTATAAAATTGTGTAAATTACTAAAAAAACTTTCTATTAATTTATTTATTGATAATAGTAATTTGTTAAATTTTTTTTTTGTAAAATTTATATTTAACATTTGTGCAGATTTATAAATTAATAATTTAAATGGTAAACTCTGATTATCTAAAAAATTTAAATGAAGCTCAAAAAGATGCTGTAATGCATCTAGAAGGTCCACTTTTAATAGTTGCAGGCGCTGGATCAGGAAAAACTAAGGTTTTAACCTCTAGAATTGCCAATATTATTAAAAAGAAAAAAGCGTTTCCTAACCAAATTTTGGCTGTAACTTTTACAAATAAGGCTGCAAAAGAAATGCAAAACAGAGTTAGTAAAATTTTAGGCTCAACAGCTGTAGGGCTTTCTTGGCTAGGAACATTTCATTCTATTTGTGCAAAGTTACTAAGAAAGCATGCGCCTGCTGTTAATCTAAACTCAAACTTTACAATCATAGATACTGATGATCAAATAAGACTTATCAAAAATATTTGTAAAGCTGAAAATATTGATGTCAAACAATTGTCTCCAAAATTTATATTAGCAATAATAGATCGATGGAAGAATAAAGGATATTATCCAACAGAAGTTATAATTAATAAAAAAGATATTTATGAGAAAACAATCCTGCCTCTTTATAAAATATATCAACAAAAATTAACAGATTTAAATTCCTGTGACTTTGGAGATCTTATTTTACATACTGTAAAAATTTTAGAATATAATTTAGATATAAGAGAAATTTATTCAAAAAATTTTAAATATATTCTTGTAGATGAATATCAAGATACAAACTTTATTCAAAGTAAGTGGTTAAATCTATTATCTGAAAAAAATAAAAATATTTGTTGTGTTGGTGATGACGACCAATCAATTTATAGTTGGCGAGGTGCTGAAATTAAAAACTTTCTAGAATTTGATCAAGTTTATAAAAATACAAAAGTAATTAGACTTGAACAAAATTATAGATCTTCACAAAATATATTGTCTGTAGCTTCTAATCTTATTGCAAATAATCAAAATAGAGTTGGAAAAACTTTGATTACAACTATGGAAGAAGGAGATTTAGTTCAATTAAACTGTTTTAAAAATGGTAAAGATGAGGCGATAGGTGTTTCAGACGAAATAGAAAAAAAAATAAAAAAAAAATTTTCTTATAATAATATTGCAATTCTTGTAAGAGCTATCTTTCAAACAAGAGAGTTTGAAGAAAGATTTCTTAAAATTGGAATGCCTTACAGAATCTTAGGAGGAACCAAATTTTATGAAAGAGCAGAAGTTAAAGATTGTGTTGCTTACTTAAGATTAATTCATCAAGAAAAAGACGATTTAGCATTTGAAAGAATTGTGAATAATCCGAAACGATCTATAGGAGAAAGTACTCTTAAAAATATCCATGAATTTGCAAAAGAAAATAATTTTAATTTGGAAAGAGCATCAGTAAAAATGCTTGAAAAAAATTTGATTAAACCCAAAACTAAAATTGGTCTTAGTTTGTTTATTAATTCATTAAATAAATGGAGATATGATTTAAATGTTAAAAAATCTACTCATGTAAAATTGTTACAAATTGTGCTAGATGAATCGGGATATTCTGCAATGCTAAAAAATAAAAAAGATTTAGATAATCAAAATAGATTAGAAAATATCAAAGAATTACTCAATGCAATGAAAGAATTTGATAACTTAGAAAGTTTTTTAGAACATGTTTCTCTAGCAACTTCTGTGGATCAAGAATGGGATGGAGAAAAAATTAATATGATGACAATGCATTCTGCTAAAGGTTTAGAGTTTGACGTAGTTTTTTTACCTGGCTGGGAAGAAGGATTGTTTCCACATCAAAAATCTATTGAGGAAAAAGGACAAAAAGGATTAGAGGAGGAAAGACGACTAGCTTATGTAGGAATTACTAGAGCTAAAAAAAAGGCTATAATATCATTCTCAATGAATAGATTTTACCAAGGAGATTGGATAGATAGTATGGCTTCTAGATTTATAGAAGAATTGCCTGAAAAAAATTTAGAAAAAAATTCATTTTTTGATGAAGAAATTAATGATGTAGATGATTTTGATTTTAATCAAGATTTTGAAAGTGAGGAAGGGGCTAGAAGTCCTGGATGGATAAGATATCAGAAACGAATAAAATAAAGTGATTAAAAAAATTCAAACTTTAAGAAGTAAATTTAAAAAATATAATATTGATGGATATATTGTTCCTAAAAATGATGATTATTTTACAGAATACTCAAAAATTAACCGATTAAAAATTATATCAAATTTTAGTGGATCAGCAGGGCTTGCCATTATTTTAAAAAAGAAAAATTATTTATTCACTGATGGTAGATATACTATTCAAAGTCAAATCGAGTCTGGAAAAAATTTTCAAATATTAAGTTTTGAAAAATTAAATAATTGTAATTTATTTAAAAATCTTAAATTAGGCATTGATCCAAAACTTTTTACTTATCAACAAATTAAAAAGTTTTTTTTAAAAAATAATAAAGTTGAATTTATAAAAGAAAATTTGATCGATGAAATTCAAAAACAAAAAATAGATGACTCATTTCCGTTCTTTTTGTTAAAGAAAAATATAGTTGGAGAAAGTACTAATTCCAAACTAGATAAAATTTCAAAATATCTTAAAAAAAATAAATCAGATTATATTTTTATAAGTGCCCCAGAAAATGTGGCATGGATTTTAAATATAAGAGGTGGAGATGGACCCAATAGTCCTGTGCCTAATTCTAGGCTGATAATAAGTAAAACAAAAAAAATCTTTTTAATTAGTAAATTTAAGAAATGTAAAAAACTTTTTAGAAAAAAAGTTATAAAATCAAATGAATTTATAGATACTAAGGAATTTCCAAAAAGAATTTTAAATCTTAAAGGTAAAAATTTTATTATTGATAGAAACTCCTGCTCAATTTTTTATGAAGATATTATTAAGTCTAAATTCAAAATTATAAAGGGAGAGGATCCAACCTATCTTTTAAAAGCAATTAAAAATAAAACTGAAATTAATAATATGAAAAAAGCTCATATATTAGATGGTGCAGCTTTAACAAAATTCATTTATTGGATAAAAAATATCAATAAAAAACAAATAACAGAAGTAGAGGCACAAAATAAATTAGAAAAATTTAGATCAAGGAGTAAAAACTTTCTATATCCTAGCTTTGATACAATTGCTGGTTCAGGAAAAAATGGAGCTATAGTTCATTATCGTGCAAAAAAAGAGAATTGCAGAATCATAAAAAATAAAGATATTTTTTTATGTGATTCAGGAGGCCAATATAAATACGGTACAACAGATGTGACTAGAACAATTTGTTTTTCTAAACCAAGTCAAAATATTAAAGATATTTTTACAAAAGTTTTAAAAGGTCATATTGCTGTAGCTACTACTAATATAAATAAAGATAATATTGGCAAAAAAATTGATAAAAGAGCTAGAAAATTTCTTAAACAGAGTAATTTAGATTATAATCATGGAACAGGCCATGGAGTAGGATTTTTTCTAAATGTTCATGAAGGGCCTCAATCAATTTCAAAAATAAATAAAGTCAAAATAAAAGAAGGTATGATTTTAAGCAATGAACCAGGATATTATAAAAAAAATAAATTTGGTATTCGAATTGAAAACTTAGTTTATGTCAAAAAAACAAAAAAAAAGATTTTTTTTGAAAATTTAACTTTAGCTCCAATTGAAAAAGATTTAATCAATTTTAAACTCTTAAATTCATCAGAAAAAAATTACTTATTTAAATATCATCTTAATGTTTATTCAAAAATTTCAAAATATTTGAACTTTAAAGAAAAAAAATGGCTAACTAGCTTTATTTAACATTTTAAAAAATTGAACTTGATCTATAATTTGAATTTTGAGTTTTTTTGCATCTTCAACTTTTCTTTTAGTCGGTTTGTCTCCAATAATTAAATAATTTAGTTTTTTTGAAACACTGCTTACTGTAGTTCCAGAATTTTCTTCAATTAATGATTTAACTTCAGCTCTGCTAACTCCATTTAATTTCCCTGTAACTAAAAATGTTTTATCTTTTAGTAAACCATTCTTTTTTTCAGATACTGCATTATTTATTGTTAAAATTTTTTCTAATTCGATTAAAACTTTTAAATTCATTTCATTAGAAAAAAAAATTTTTAATGAATTGACCTGAGTTTCCCCTATACCATCAATATTTATTAAATCTTTATATCTATTATTTTTAGATAGATTTTTAAATTTTGAAAATGATCCAAAATATTTTGATAAAAGCTTAGCATTCTCTAATCCTATATGTCTAATTCCTAATGAATAGATAAATCTTTCTAAAGAAATATTTTTCTTGTCATTTATTGAGTATTTCAAATTTTTAACCGATAAATTTCCCCAGCCTTCTAATTTTTCAATTTTTTTATAATCTAATTTAAAAATATCTTGAGGAAATTTAATTAAATTTAATTTCCAAAAACTCTCAACAATTTTTTTACCAAATCCATCTATATTAAAAGCTTCTTTTGATACAAAATGTTTTAATTTTTCAACAGAAATCTTTTCACAATAATATCCTTCACTTGAACATCTTCTAACTGCATCATTTTTTTTTGTGATAGAATTAAATTCTTTAATTGTTTTTGATCCACATGAAGGACATTTATTTGGAAAGATAAATTTTAAACTGTCTTTTGGTCTTTTTTTTATATCTACAGAAAGAATATGAGGTATTACGTCTCCAGCTCTCTCTACCGTTACTGTGTCTCCTATTCTAATATCTTTTCGATTTATTTCATCTTCATTATGTAATGTTGCATTTGATACCAATACTCCACCAATATTAATTGGTTTAACTTTTGCTACAGGTGTTAAAGCTCCAGTTCTTCCAATTTGTATATCAATATCTAAAATTTCAGAAATTGCTTTATTTGATGAAAATTTGTGTGCTATAGCCCACCTTGGAGCATTACCAACATAACCTAATCTCTTTTGCAAAACAAAGTCATTTATTTTGTAAACAATTCCATCTATGTCAAAGTCTAAATCAGCTCTTTGTTTTTCAATTTCATTATAATTTTTAATTAAATTTTTTATTCCAGTAACTAATCTGTTCAATGGGTTAGTTTTAAATCCCCATTCACTTAATTTTTTAAGGTACTCAAATTGGTTATCTATTTTTAAACCTTTTTCAAAACCGAAAGTATAAGCAATAAATTTTAAGGGTATTTTTTTTGTATCTTCTGGATTTTTTTGTCTCAATGAACCTGAAGCTGCATTTCTTGGATTAGCAAACTTTTCCCTCAATTTATTAAAATCACTATTTCGTATAAAAACTTCTCCTCTAATGTCAATTTCTTCAGGAAAATCTTTTGCAAAAATAATTTTAGGAATATCTTTTATTGTTGCAAGGTTAGAGGTTATATCCTCTCCTTCTTTACCGTCTCCTCTGGATAATCCACTTATTAATTTTCCTTTTTTATAAGATAAAGATGCAGAAATACCATCTATTTTTGGTTCAGCTGTATACGAAATATTTGAATTTATATTTTGAGAAAGAAAATTTAGTATTTTTTTTTCAAAATTTAAAAGATCTTCTTCACTAAAAGCATTAGCTAGAGAAAGCATAGGAATTCTGTGTAAAGCTTTTTTAAAATTTTTTGAAGGCTTATAACCAGTTTTTTTTGTAGGAGAATCTTTAGACTTTAGATATGTATATTTTTTTTCTAAATTTATAATATCTTTTTTAAGATCATCATATTCTGAATCTGTGATTTCAGAAACGTTATCGTTATAATATTTTTTATTGTAATAATTTATAGATTTTATTTTTTTTTTATATTTTTTTTCGATTAAATCTTTATTCATCTTAATCAAAAAAGTTTTTTGAATTTGTCTAAAACACTAGTTTTATCTTTAGTTGGCTTTTGTATTTTAGATGAGTAATCTTTATTAAAAACTTTATAAGATTTTTTATACCATTCGCTTGATAAATAATTGTACCCTAAAACATTTGCATATTTTTGAGACTCTTCAATTAAACCCAATTTATAATTGATCTCTACCAATCTATGTAATGCTTCTTCAACAAAAACAGTTTGGTTATAATTATCAATTATAATCTTAAACCTATTAATAGCAGCTATCCATTTTCCTTTTTTAATATAATGTCTTCCTAAATACATTTCTTTAGAAGCTAAAATATCTTCAATTAAACCCAATTTAAATTTTGCATCCAAAGCAAATTCTGTGTCTGGATAATTTTGAACTATAAAATTAAATTGATCTTTAGCTTTTAATAATGGTGCAGAATCTCTTTTTTCATCTTCGATAGTCTCATAGTAACACATAGCTATTAGATAATTTACGTAAGCTATATTTTCGTCTGTTGGATAAGTTTTTAAAAACCTATCTAAATTATATAATGCTTCAGAATAATAATTTTGCATATAATATGAATATGAAGCCATTAACGCTGACTTAGGAGCCCAAACAGATTGAGGGAATAAAAGTTCAGCTTCTAAAAATTTTTTAGCTGCAAAATATGGGTCTCCTTCATCTAAAGCTTTATAAGCCTCTTTATAAGCTGAAACCATTTCTAGATCTTGTCTTGTTTCTTTAATAACAGAAATTTCTTTTTCTTCTTTAGAACAAGCAACTATAAAAAATAAAAAAATAGAAAGTATAATATTTAATTTTTTCATAAATTTTTAAATGAACTAATTATAAAGGTAAAAAAAAATTATGCTATAGATCTTAGCAAAGATCTATTAATAAGTGTGTGCGGTAAATTTCTTTCTTGAATTTCGATTACAGAGAAGTTTTCTTTGTTTTCAAAAACTTTTTTCATTAACTGATTAGTAAGATAATGACCACCTTGAGAACATTTTATACTCGCTATCATCCTATAGCCACAAGTATAAAGATCTCCAATACAATCTAAAATTTTATGATTTACAAATTCTTTTGAATTTCTTAAACCACCTTCATTTAATATTTCATTATCTTTTACTACTATTGCATTATCTAAACTTCCACCTTTAGCTAATCCATTTTTTTTTATAACTTCTATATCTTCAAAAAGACAGAAAGTTCTAGAATTAAAAACATCATCTAGATCATCTTCATAAACATTTATTTTATTTTTTTGATTTCCAATAATGGAATTTTTATATTTCAATTCAAAATCAATATCTAAACTTAACTTTGTAGGTTCAATTGAAATAAACCTGTCACTTTTTTCGACTTTAACTTTTTTATTAATCTTGATTATTTTAATTGGTTTATTACTCATAGAAAAACCTGAAACTAAAATTTTTTTAATAAAATCATGAGCAGATCCATCTAAAATTGGCACTTCTTCATTATCAATTTCGATAATAGCATTGTCTATTCCCAACCCAAACAAAGCACCCATTAAATGTTCAATAGTAGAAACTTTAACTCCATGTTCATTAGAAATTGTAGTGTTTAATGAAGTATTACTAACATTGCTAAAATTTGGATAAACTAAATTGTTTATTTTTAAATCTACTCTTTTAAAAACTATTCCTGTATCTGGTTCAGAACTTTTAATACAAAGATTAACTATTTTTCCATTATGTAAGCCTACACCTTTAAATTTTACATCATTTTTTATAGTTTTTTGATTGAGTAAAGACATAAGAGTTTTTTAATACCTAGAGTAAAAAAACAAAAAACAACAAATGTTACGAGAAAATACAGTTTTAATTAAAAAAACTAAAAAACTTCTCAAAAAAGCTTATATTTTTGGTATTTTTATTTGAAAAGAAAATTTCATTTTGATTCAAGCCATTTAAAACTTTATGAGCAATAATTAAATTTTTTCTATCACTAAAATCTTCAAATTCTTTTAAGTATGCAAAGCAAATAATATTTCTAACCATTATTTGATATTTGGACAAAATATCTTTCAAGTTTTGAACTATACTTTTATTTAAACAAATAAATTTTACTTCTAAACAAATTTTGTCATAATTATTAATTTCAATTAACTGTGAATAACTTTTTCCATCAACTATAAATTTATTTATAACCATGTGTGTTACTTCAAAATTTCCTATGGTATTTTTAAACTGACTCTTTAATTCAACTAATAAACTATTTAATCTATTTAGATTAAATTTCATTCCGTCAAAAGAATATTTCATTGATAAATTCACAAATAAAAAATCGTTATGATCAATAACTAAGTGAATATCCTTAACATAGTTATTTAAATTTTTTTCAATATCAAAAATATGATTTTTTAAAAATTGATCTAACAGATCAAAGTTTTCATTAGTTGATGAGTCGTCAATTAAATTTTTTTTTGAGAAATAAATTTCATTATTTGTATCAATTGCTTCAAATTTAATATTGTTTGGTCCTATAAATAAAAAAAATTTATAATCTTTTAATTTAATCATTTAAAATAACTTGATCAGTTTGTCTTAAATCTATTATTTTTTTATTTTTAAATTCTTCATAAATTATAATTTTAGATAAATTATTCAAAGATTTTTCTATTTGATTTAAAGGTAACTTAATAATCAATCCATCTTTGGTTTCAATGTCCCACCTTTTAGATTTAAAAAAATACAAATTCTTAATTTGATCAAAATTAAACTCTGAATCATTTATATAAGTCTTTAACTTTAAAAAATCATCAGGTTCTACATTACCAAAAATAAAAGGTAAACTTTCTACTGAATTTTTTGTTAAAATTAAGTTTCCATTAGATCCTATATAATAATTCTGATTATTCTTCTTAGTGATAGCTAAAAAATTTGTTTTTTTAATAAATATTTTTAATTCCGAAGGATAATTTTTAAATACAGACAATTCTTCAACTGTTTTATTTGCAAAAATTTTTTTTGAAATTTCAGTTTTATCTAAAAATATAAGACTTTCTTTTTTTAAAAAATTAAAATCTTTTTCAAATTTTTTTTTTTCAAGATTGTTTAATCCTGAAACATTCAAAGTAATTATTTTTAAAAAGTTTAAGTTTAATAAATTTATATTATTTACTGTTACCAATATTAAAAAGAGAAATAAGTAAATTATAATCTTTTTACTTATTTGTTGATGCATCTTTTAAAATAATCTTAATTAAATTAATAAAATTAATACCATTATAAGCAGAAATTTCAGGCACTAAAGAAAGTTTAGTCATTCCAGGTTGAGTATTTATTTCTAAAAGATAAAATTTATTTTTATAAAACTTAAAATCCAATCTACTAACACCTCTGCAACCAATTAAATTATGAACTTTAAGAGAAATTTTCATCAATTCTAAATATTTTTTTTTATTTAAGTTAACTGGAATAATATGTTTTGTTTTAGCTTTAACATTATATTTAGCTTCATAATCATAAAATTTTCTTTGTGGTTTTAATTCAATTGCTCCAAGTTTTTTTTCACCAAGAATTGCTGCTTGAATTTCTCGCCCTGGAATAAATTCTTCTATTAAAATATGTCTATAACCCTTCAATTTTATTAATTTTTTGTGAATTTCATTTTTATTACATATAAAAACATTTACACTAGATCCTTCATTTATTGGTTTAATCACAACAGGAAAATTTAATTTTTTTTTAATTAAATTATTTAATTCTACTTTTGATTTATCAAAACTATATTTGATATACTTTGGAGTTAAAATTTTATTTTTACTAAAAATTTTTTTAGAAATTTCCTTATTCATCGCTTTAGCAGATGCTATAACACCTGAATGGGTATAAGGTACTTTAAGATTTTCTAAAATTGATTGTATATAGCCATCTTCTCCAAACTGACCGTGTAAAGCATTAAAAATAATTTTAGGTTTAAAAGTTTTTACAATATGAGTTAAATTTTCATTTGGTTCACATTTCTTAACTGCATAACCATTTTTTTTTAGTTCTTTAGCAACTTCCCTTCCTGTTAAAAGACTTATTTTTCTTTCTTTAGATGTGCCACCAGAAATTATTAAAATTTTTTTTTTCAATTTTCTAATATTTTTATTTCTTTTTCTATACTAATGCCTGTTTTTTTAAATACACTTTCTGATACAAAATTAATTAACTTTTTCATATCATTAAATGTTGCATTTCCTTTATTAACAAAAAAATTTGCATGTTTTTTAGATATGCATGCATCACCAAATTTAGTATCTAATGAAACTGACTCTCTTATTAATTCCCAAACTTTTTTATCAGTTTGTTTAATTGGATTCTTAAAAGTGCTTCCACTGGTTTTTATTTTGGTTGGCTGTTTAATATCTTTTTGAGTTTTTAATCTTAACATTTCCTCTTTTATTTTGTTTGATTTTTGCTTTGTTCCTCTAAAAGAAGCGCTTAAAAATATTAAATCATCTGACAAATTATTGTTTCTATACTCAAAATTAATTTTATTAGCTGGAATTGTTGAAACATGTCCAAATTTATCAATTGCCTGAATTGATATTAAGATATTTTTAATTTCATTGCCAAAACAACCAGCATTCATTTTTATTCCACCGCCAACAGTGCCTGGAATACAAGATAAAAATTCAAAACCACTTAAACTATTATCAGAGGCATATAATGCTAAATTTTTATCTAAAACAGCAGTACCAGAAATTACGATATCTTCTCCTAAAAGAGACAATCTATTAAAATTTTTACCCAGTTTAATTACAGCTCCGTCATAAGTTTCATCTGTTATTAACGTATTTGAGCCCGCCCCAATGACAAATATATTTTCTAAATTATTTAGGATTTTAAGAAATTTAACTAAATCTTTTAAGTTTTCAGCCTTATAAAAGATTTTTGCTTTTCCCCCAATATTGAACCAATTTTTTTTCTTTAAATCTTGATTAAAAATTACTTCTGGTTCAAAATTTTTAAATAATTCTTTTAATTTATCTACTTCCATTACATTAAATTTGATAATTCTTTCATCCAATTAGAAATTGAACCAGCTCCCATACCAACTACAATTTTTTTTCCATACATATTCATCTTTAAAAATTTTGCTAATTGAACATAATTTTCAACCATAAATAATTTTACTTTAGAGTTTTTTACAATTTCTTTTGCGAAATTTTCATAACTGAAGCCTAATTTTATCTTTTCTCCAGCTGTAAATATTGGACATAAAACTACTAAATCTGCGTTCTTAAAAGCGTAAGTAAATTCTTTTTTTAGATCTTTCAGTCTTGAAATTCTATGAGGTTGGAAAATACAAATTTTGTCATGTTTATTATAAACTTTCTTAATACCATCGAGTACAAATTTTATTTCGGTAGGATGATGAGCATAATCATCATAAAAATCAATACCATTATAGGTAAAAATTTTATTAAATCTTCTTTGAACTCCCTGAAAATTTTTTAAACCTTTCTTAATTTTTTGTATTGGAATTCCAACTGATAATGCAACACCTAATGCTCCAACAGAATTTCTTATATTATGAATGCCAAGTAAAGGAATTTTAATATTTTTAATATCTAAAATTTTTTTATTTGGAAGACTAACTCGAATATCAAATTCAGAATAAGTTTTAAATTGTTTTATATTTTTTATTCTAAAATTAGAATTAGATCTAAGTCCATATGTATAAAAATTTTTATTTTTAATTTTTTTAATTAATTCTCTATTAATTTTGTCATCAATACAAATAAATGATTTTCCAAAAGATGGTGTCTTTTTAATAAAATCTAAGAAATAATTTTTTAAGTCATCAATCGATTTATAAAAATCCATATGCTCTCGATCTGTATTCGTAATTATTGAGTAAGTTGGTAAAATGTGGGCAAAGCTTCCATCAGACTCGTCCGCTTCTAAAATTGACCAATCACTTTTACCTAACTTTGCTGTATTTTTAATGGAGTTAATCACACCACCATTAATTATTGTTGGGTCTAATTTAGTTTCTTGAAAAATAGAGGTAATTAACGAAGTCGTAGTAGTTTTTCCATGTGAACCAACTACTACAATATTTTTCAACAAAGAAACTATACTTGCTAACATTTTGCCTCTTTTAATTATTGGAATTTTTTTTTTCTTAGCTTCTATAAGTTCTGGATTATTTTTCTTTATTGCAGATGAAACAACTACTATTGTTGCATTTTTTAAATTTTGTTTAGAATGTCCTAAAAAAATTTTTATTTTTTCTTTTTTTAATCTTTCTACATTTTTATTATTTGAAATATCACTTCCTTGGACTTTAAAGCCTTTTCGTTTCATTATTAATGCAAGTCCACTCATTCCTATGCCTCCTATTCCAACAAAATGGACTGTTTCTTTTTTTGCTAATTCAATTTTCATCAATAATTTTATTTAGTTTCTGATTAACATCATTCCATGAATTTTGATAATTCAATTTTTTTAAGTTATTTTTTTTATTAATATACTCTGACTTATCTTTTACTATTTTTAATAATAAATTTGTTAATATTTCATGATTTAAATTTTTTTGATTTAAAATCCAGCAACATCCGGCCTTTTCATAGAATTTAGCATTATCCATTTGATGGTCATCTTTTGCTGTTGGCAATGGAATAGTAATAAATGGTTTGTTCATGATTGAAATTTCAGCTAACGAAGTTGCACCAGCTCTACAAATACATAAATCAGTGTCATTAATTAGTTCTATAAAGTTTTTTTCAAAATTAAAAATCTTATTTTCTATTTTGTTAAGATTGTAAAAATTTCTTAAATTTTCAATATTTTCAATACTTGTTTGTTGAACAATTCTTAAGGGATATTTTTTATTAATATCAACTAAGACTTTATTAATTTGTTTATCAAAAATATTTGCTCCTTGGCTGCCACCAAATATCAGTAAACTCAAATTTTTTTTATTTGGATCTTTTTTTTTTATTTCATAAAAATCTTTAAAAACTAAAGGATTAATCACTTTTATCTTATTTTTAAATTTTTCTGGAAAATTTTTTAAATCATTTGAATAACAAATTATTCTTTTAGAAAATTTTAAAAAAAATTTATTAGCCCTCCCTAAGGTCAAATTTGGTTCTAATAAATAAATATTAATTCCAATAAATCTTGCTGCAATACATATAGGTAATGACATATATCCACCTGTGGATATTACTTTTGTAACTTTTTCATTTTTCAAATGAAAAATTGAATCAATAATTAAATAAAATAATTTAATAATTTTTAATGGTAAAAAAAAATTTATATTTAGTTTAGGAGTATCAAAAATTTTTACTTTAATTTTATTAGATTTAAAAAATTTATATCCCCTTAAATCAGTTGTAAAAATAATTTCATATTTGGTATTTAGATGTTCAGAAACAATTTCAGCTGGTATTACATGACCTCCTGTTCCACCAGTAGTAACTAATATTTTTTTCATATCATTAATTAAATTTTTCTTTTTGTTAAATTTAAAATTATTCCTGACAATATTGAAATACTAATAATAGATGATCCTCCATAACTTAAAAATGGTAGCGTCATGCCAGTAGTAGGAAATAACCTAATATTAACTCCTATATGAATCATTGCTTGAATTAATATTAAACTTGCTGATCCAACTAAAATTAATTTTGTTTTGTGGTCTTTTTCAATATTTACTTTTTTGAAAATTGAAAAAATAAAAACTAAGAATAAAATTAATATTAATATAATAACAAATACACCAAATTCCTCAGAAATAACTGAAATTATATAGTCTGTGTGAGCTTCCGGTACTTTGTTTTTAAGAGTTCCTTCACCAATTCCTTTTCCAAAGAAACCTCCACTTATAATAGAGTCTATTGCTTTATCAGATTGAAAATTATGTGTAGATGTTTCAGGATCAAAAAAAGATAGTATTCTGTTTTTAATATATTCAAATTTAGGAACGTAAAATATAAAATATAATAATAAAATTAAACCTATCAAAGAAACAGTTAATAAAAATATTAAATTAATTCCTGAAATAAAAATAAGTACCATCCAAGTAAAGCCAACTAATAAAGTTTGACCTAAATCTGGCTGAATAATTAAAAAAAAAGTTATTAAAAGTGTTAAAAAAAGAGTAAGAATAAATTTTACAGTAAACTGTTTTAATTTATCTAAAGTAATCAATATACTTAAAACTATTATAAAAAAAGGTTTAACGAGCTCTATAGGTTGAAGTCTTGGTAAAAAAAAAATATCAAGCCATCTTTTTGAGCCTTTGACCTCAACTCCTATAATTGGGACTAAAAACAATAATATTAAAGATACAAAAAAAATATAGATAGAAATTTTATAAAGAATTTCTTGATCTATATAAGAAAAAATAAAAATTAAACCAATACCTATAATTACAAAAATTAAGTGCTTAAAGAAAAAAAAATAACTATTCGTATCTAGCTTATCTGATGCAATTAAAGATGTTGATACTAAAGAAAAAAATAGACCAATTAGAAATAATGTAATTATTAAACTAAGAATAAATTTATCTAAATTTTTCCACCATTGATAATAAGAAAAATAATTGAAAAATTTATTTATCATTAAAGTATTTTTTTATTATCTTATTAAAATGAAAACCTCTATCTTCAAAATTTTTAAAACTATCAAATGAAGCTGCAGCGGGACTAAACAAAATAGTTTTCATATTAAATTGATCTATTTTAATATCTTTACAAACTCCGTTTAAGGCTTTTTCTAGATTAGAAAATCTTTTTAATTTAATTTTATTTTTTAAATCTGATAAAAATTTTTTACTATTTTTTCCAAAAATATAGCCGCTAATATTCTTATAATAAGTTTTGGGTAAATTAAACTTATCTCCTTTTTTTGGAATACCTCCTATTAACCAATAAATCTTATTTGATTCTTTAAGCGCTTCTAAAGATGATGAATAACTTGTTGATTTAGAATCATTAATAATTTTTATATTATTTTTTTCATAAATAGTTTGCTGCCTATATTTTAAACCTTTAAATTTTGTTATTGTTTTAATTAATAATTTTTTATTAATTTTAAATCTTTTTATTATTTCTAAAACAAATAATAAATTTTCTTTGTTTGATGTTGATAAAAAATAATTATTTTTAAAATTTAATAAATATCTATTATTTAATTTCGTATTAACTTTTATAATTTTGCTTTTGAAAAAATTTTTTTTTAGAAATTTATTTATATTTATGTCATACATATTTACAAAGGCAATTGAGTTAGTTTTTTGATTTTTTATTAATTTAAATTTAGCTTTGATGTATTGTTTCAAAGTCTTATGCCTCTCTAAATGATCAGGTGTAATATTTAATATTGCCGAATATTTTGAATTAAAAATTTTACTATACTCTAATTGATAAGACGATGCTTCTATAACAAAAATAGATTTAGGGTTAATGTTTTTTACAGATAAAATTGGATATCCTATATTACCTGCTAGCTTTACATCGTATCCCTGCTTTTTTAATATTTCATATATAAGCTGACTAGTTGTTGATTTACCGTTTGTGCCTGTAATAGTAATGCATTTATTATTATAGAATGATTTAAAAACATCAAAATCAGTATAAATAATTTTTGAGTTTTTTTTTAAATAATTTTTTAATTTACAATTATTCTTATTTATTCCTGGACTTAAGATTATTATATCAAATCTCGATTTAATAATTTTATTTATTAATGTGATTTTCTTATTGTCGTCAAATAATGAAATTTTATTTTTTTTTTTTAAAAAATTAAATGTTGAAATTCCACTTTTACCTAATCCATAAATTAAAATTTTTTTATTTATAAAAATATTTGAATTAACATTCATTATCTTAATTTAAGTGTCGCTAAACCGATCATGGCTAATATGATTGAAATAATCCAAAATCTAATTACCACGGTTGATTCTGGCCATCCCTTTTTTTCAAAATGATGATGGATTGGGGCCATTTTAAATATTCTTTTACCAGTCAATTTATAAGAAATAACTTGAACAATTACTGACAAGGCTTCAAGAACAAAAAGACCACCAGTTATAGCTAACACTATTTCATGTTTTGTTATAATTCCTATTGCTCCAAGAGAACCGCCCAAAGATAAAGATCCTGTGTCTCCCATAAAAATTTTTGCGGGTGGGGCATTAAACCAAAGGAAACCTAAACTTGAGCCTATAATCGCACTACAAAAAATTGAGATTTCTCCAGTTCCTTCTATGTAAGGTATTTGTAGATAATTTGAAAAAACAACATTTCCAGTAACGTAACTTATAAATGCAAAACAACCCGCAACTAATATTACTGGCACTGTAGCTAAACCATCAAGACCATCTGTTAAATTAACTGCATTAGATGATCCTACAATTACAAATACTGAAAAAGGGATAAAGAACCAGCCAAGATTTACAATTAAATTTTTAAAAAATGGAAAATATAAATTAGTGATCTCTTTATAATCTACAAAATAAATAAAAAAACTTACTCCTACAATTGCTAATATAATTTGTAAAACTATTTTAAACTTTGATGAAATTCCTGAAGAACTACTATATTTAATTTTTTTATAATCATCAAATGCTCCAAGCAAACCAAACGAAATTGCAATATACATACAAAATAGAATATTAATATTAGACAGATCTGCCCAACATAAAACTGAAACTAATAAGCCAAATAAAATAATTACTCCTCCCATGGTAGGTGTGCCTATTTTTTTTATTATATGTTCTTCTGGCCCATCATCACGTATAGGATTTAAGATTTTTTGATTTGAAAAAAATTTAATAAAAGGACCACCAATTAACAAAACTATAACTAAAGAAGTAAAAAAAGATAACCCAGTTCTAAATGTTATATACTTAAAAACATTTAAAAACCCAAAAGTATCAACAAAGTTTAATAAAAATTGATAAAGCATTTAATTTAACCCTTTCAATTGATTTACTATCTTATTAAAACCTGTCGCATTTGAGGCCTTAATCATTAAATAATCATTATTATTTAAATCATTTCTAATCATTTCAATAATTTGAGATTTATTATTTAAAATTCTACCCTTTTTAAGTTTAGAAACTTTGTTAAATATAAAAGAAGCTTTATTTCCTTTAACAAACACTTTATCGATTTTAGTTCGATTAATTACAGGTACAATAGATTCATGTAATTTTTTAGAGTGATTGCCAAGATCCAACATATCTCCGATTAAAAGATATTTTTTTGATTTATTACAGTCAATTTTATCATAATTAAGTATTGCTGATTTAAGTGATAAAGGATTCGAATTATAACTTTCATCAATTAAATTTAGATTTTTATTAAAAATTTTTATTTTGGAAATATCTCCTCTTCCTTGAGGTGTTTTAAAATTTAAAAATATATTTTTATTTAAATCTAAAATGTTTATATAAATACTCATTACAGCTAAAGATGCTAAAATATTATAAATATTTGTTTGAAAATTATTAGAAACTAAGAAACAACTAGTAATTTTATTTACTTTTATATTTAGTTTAAATTTTTTACTTTTTTTATTAATACTAATTAATTTTATATTTGCTTTTTGATTTTTAATACCAAATGAAACTACTTGAAGATTCCTCATATGAGCTAAGTTTTTATGAAATTTAAAAAAATTATCATCTGCGTTTAAAACAACATAACCATTTTTTCTGGTATTGTTAATAATCTCTGATTTAGCTAAAGCTATTTGAGTTATATCTTTAAAATTTTTAATATGAGCATAATTAATATTTGTTATAACGCTCACATCTGGTTTTATAATTTTTGATAAAAAATCTATTTCACCTTTTTTGTCCATACCTACTTCCAAAACTCCATAATCATCATTCTGATTTAAATTAAAAAGACTTAGAGGAACACCATATTTATTATTATATGATTTTGGAGAAATACTAACCTTTGAAATTTTTCTTAATGTTTTTCCTAATAATTCTTTAAGAGTAGTTTTTCCACAACTTCCAGTTATCGCAATTATTTTTGTATTTATATTTTTTCTAAAAATTTTAGAAATATCTGTTAAAAATTTTAATGAATTTTTAACTTTTATTTGATTTTTGATTTTTGATTTTGTTTGAATTCTATTTACAACGGCCAAAGATGCTCTTTTTTTAAATGATTGGACCACAAATTTATTTCCATCATTTTTTTTTCCTTTTATTGCAAAAAAAATGTCATTTTTTCTAACTTTTTTAGAACTAATTCTTGCCTGACTTAAAGATAAAGTGGATGATAGCTGTTTATAACCAGACAACTCTTTAATTATATTTAATTTCAAATTATTTGATAAATCTAAATTCTTAACTTTAATTTCATCTAGAATAATTTTTTTGTCGGAAAAATATATTTTTCGTTTACCTATATCTTGAGTTTTTTCATGTCCTTTACCAGCAATTAATAAAATTTCACCAACAAGTATATTTTTAATAGCATCTTTTATTGCTTTTGCTCTATTAGATATTTCAATAACTTTTTGTTTCTTTATCCCTTTTTTTATATCTTTTCTAATCTTGTTGGGTCTTTCAAATCTTGGATTATCATCTGTGAGATATATTTTATCAGAAAAATTATCAGCTATTTTTCCCATTTTTGCTCTTTTGTTTTGATCTCTGTTTCCACCACATCCAAACAATAAAGAAATTTTGTTATTTGGAAATTGCTCTCTTAAATTTAAAAGACATGTTTTTAGAGCTTCAGGAGTATGTGCATAATCAAGTATTACTTTAGATTTATTTTTCAATTTACCAATTTTTTGAAATCTTCCCTCCACTGATTTAATTTTTGGAATCGTTTTTAATATTTTATCTATTTTTATATTGCTTTGATTGGCAGCCAAGATAGCCATAAATATATTCTTTAATTGGATTTTTCCTATTAACTTGAGATTTATATCTTTTATAGAGTTATTATATTTTATTTTAAGTATTTGTGACTCTCCTTTAAAAGTGTGTGATAAAATATTAAAATTATTTTTTTTATTATTAAGTGTATGCAGCTTTAAGCTTTTATTTAAGGCAATTTTTTTAATTTTTTTAAATTCAGGTATTTCTTCATCAGTAATAATATTTCCTTTTTTTTTAATTAAAGTTTTAAATAAATAAAGTTTTGCTTTTAAATAATTGTTTAAATTTTTATGAAAGTCTAAATGATCTTGAGATAAATTTGTAAATATTCCTGAATTAAATAATAATCCATCTAATCTGTTTTGTTTAAGACCATGACTTGATGCTTCCATAATAACATTATTAATATTTTTGTTTTTTAATTTTTTTAAGATTTGACTTAATTTTATAGGGTCAATCGTAGTATTAGATAAATTAAAATTAATATTCTTTGATTTAACTCCCAAAGTTCCAATTGAAGCAACTTTTTTATTATTTAATCTTAATATTTGATAATAGAAATCTGCAATTGAAGATTTACCATTTGTTCCTGTAACTGCGATTAAATTATTAGGCCTTTTATAAAAAATCTTATAAGAAATTTCTGCTAATAATTTTCTAATATTTTTTGTATGAATAAACAATATTCCATTTTGAAATTTATTATATTTTCTTTCAGTGACTATAATATTTGAACCTTTTTTAATCGCAATTGGTATAAAATTATTACCATCAAAATTAGTTCCTTTGATTGCAAAAAAAATATAATTTTTTTTTATTTGTTTGCTATCAAATGAGATTCCTGAAAAAAAAAATTTTTTATACTTTTTATCTATATTTTGAAAGTAATCCCCTAAAAACATGTTTAATTAATCTCTTTATATTTTGTGGCTAAAATGGGTCCAATTTTTTCTATAATTTGTCCTGCAACTTCAACTGAAGTCCATCCAGCAGTATTAAATGGAGTGCCTTTGTATTTTATTCCAGAACCATCTCTATAATGATAAATATATTCACTATTGATTTTTGGCTCATCCAACATAACTACTAATGAGTATTTTGGCTTTGAAATAGGAAAAATAGAAACAAAAGTATTTATTTTATCTTTTGAGTATCCGCCTATTGCACTTTTTTGGGCAGTGCCAGTTTTTCCTCCCACCTCATATCCTTTAACATTTGCTAATGAAGCTGTTCCCTCTTTTAAAGTTACAATTTTTCTTAATATTGAATTAATTTTATTTGAAACATCTTTTTTTAATAATCGCTCTCGTTTTAAATTTTGATTAGTCTTTATTAAAGTTGGATGAATTTGATATCCTCCATTAGCTATAATTGAATACGCATTTGCTAACTGAAGAATAGTGGTGGTAATTCCATGGCCGTAAGAAACTGTTGCTAATTTACATTTTCCCCAGTTAAAAGATACTGGTAAGCCAACTTCTTCAATATCAAAATTAATAGGATTAATTAAATTTAAATTGTTAAGAAACTTTTTATAATCTTTCAGTCCAACTGATTGTCCAATTCTAACAGATCCTATGTTACCTGACCTAATAAGAATTTGTTCAGCAGTTAAATTTGATGGTATCTTGTTATCGTATTCACTAATAGTATTTCTACCACACTTAATACTTTTTTTTAAATTCTTAAATTCTGTTTCAGGTTTAACAGTTTTTTCATTTAATGCAGCAGCAAGTGTGAAGGTTTTAAAAACTGAACCTAATTCATAGACTCCTTTTGTTGCACGATTAATATAATTTACATCAGTAATTGTATTTCTTTGATTTGGATCAAAGTCAGGTAGAGAAACTATTGAGATAATTTCACCGTTATTAACATTCATTAATATTGCAGCACTTCCAAGAGTTTTAAAAATTTTATTATATTTTAATAATTCTTCTCTGACTAAAAATTGAATATCTTTATCAACACTTAATTGAATTGAAGTATCATTATTTTTTAATTGCTCATCTAATGATTTTTCAAGTCCAGAAATACCAATATTATCATCATCTATTCTACCAATGATATGACTAAATAAATTTTTTTGTGGATACAATCTTCTTATTTTTTCTTCAGGTTTAATTGATTTATCTCCAAGCTTCATTAGTTTTTCATAATTTTCTTCTGAAATTTTTTTTTCAAACCAAAAAAATTTTTTTTTTTCGATATTTGATTTTACTATTTCATAATTTTTATTTGGAAAAATATATCTTAAATTGATTAACAATTTTTTTTGATCTATTATTTCAACAGGATTTATTCCTATATCAATTGAACTAACAGTTTTTGCTAAAAAAGTTCCATTAACGTCAATAATATCAGCTCGTTTAATTAGATTGGTTATTTTAGGTTGATTACTAATTTTTGTATCTGATTTTCTGGCACCTAGATGGGCTAAATGAATTGAGTATATTAAAGAAATAATAAAAAAAACAAAAAATATAAAAGCAATTCTATTAAATTTGATATCTATATTAGATTTACTTTTACCAAATTGAAATTCATCATTATTTTCTTCCAAGATAAATCTAGAATGATTTTTATCCATTTTAGTCTGATATTTTTAATTTATTAATTAAAAGTTTATTATTAAAAATTTCTACTGTGTTTATTTCATCAATAGATTTTTTTTGTAAATAGTTTTCAAAATATAGCTTTTGATATCCCAATAATTTTTCAGATGAACTTAGATAATCATACTCTAGTTTAGTGTCTTTTAATCTATTTTCTAAAAATCTTATATTTTCATTTAATGAATAGATTTCATCATCGACTTTTTTTGTAGAATTTTTAATTAAGGTAGTAACAACAATTAATGAAAAAATTAAGCTGAATACAAAAAATTTTTTCATAGTTTGAAACTTAAATTTTCTATTTCTAATAATTCATGAAATTGATCTATAATATCAGTCTCAATTTCATAAATATTCTCTTTTTTAACTATATAGCGTAATTTAGCAGATCTTGAAGATGGATTATCTTTCAATTCTTTTTCTGATGGGACAATTGGTTTTTTTATAGGCATTTCAAAAAAAAATTTCTTTTGTTCAGCCTTAGGCTCGTATCTCGAAAAACTTTTACTTTCAGTTAAATTTTTAAAAAAATACTTAATAATTTTATCTTCTAAAGAATGAAAAGATACAACAGCTAAAATTCCATCTTTTTTTAATATTTTTGCAGAATTGATTAAACCAAAAATTAATTCACTTATTTCTTCGTTAACAAATATTCTTAATGCCTGAAACACTTTTGTTGCACTATGTACCCTAAAATTTTTTTTTCTTTTTGTGTTTTCAATTATTTTAACTAAATCTTCTGTATTAATTTCTTTTAGATCTCTCTCTTTAACAATATTTTTCGAAATAAATTTTGCTTCTTTTTCATCTCCAAAATATTTAAAAATTTTATAAAGATTTTTTTCATCAAGTTTATTAATAACATCACTGGCAGAAAAATTATTGTGTCCTAGTTGCATGTTAAGCTTGCCAGTATAATTAAAGGATAAGCCTTTTTTTGGATCCTTCATTTGAGTAAAGGAATAGCCTAAATCAAATATAATGCCTTTTATATTTTCATTTGTTAATTTTAGATTGTTTAATTTACTAAATTTAAGATTCTTAAATAAAAAACGATCAGGAAATTCATTATAAACTTTATCTGCAATTTTTTGGCTATCTTTATCTCTATCAAGCCCAATTACTTTTGTATCTTTACACTTTAAAATTTCCTTTACATATCCACCTTGACCAAATGTGCAGTCAATAAATGTGCCACCATGTTGAGGGGAAATAACGCTAATAATTTCTTTTAGCAGTACTGGATAGTGTTTTGTGGTATCCGATACTATGGTGGCTTCCATTTATTTTTTCGAAGACCATTAATTTTTTTGTCTTCTTAAAAATGCAGGTATTTCTAAATCATCCTCATCTTCATGAACTTCATTTTCAGATGATAATAATTCATTAGAATTAGAAGATTCACTATCATTATTAAATAAATCTGGAGCTTGAGCATCTACTCCAAATTCACTTAAATCATTATTTGCTACTTCATCATTTTCTGATTGTTCGCTAGTCATAGTTGCTTCTTCTGTGAAAGATATCTCTTCATCTTTTGAGGTATTTTCTACTATACTTTCTGCTTCTTGATTTTTTAATAACTCCTCATGATATTGATTGTTAACTTGATTTATATCTTCATGAACAGTTTTTTGATTTATATTTTCTGAGACAAATTCATTTTCAAGTTTTAATGCATTAGCACCATGAGAGACTGGACTGGCACCATTGTTTGAAAAATTGAATGAGGGTGTAGGGCCTAAATTTGAAAAATCAGAATAACCTGGATTTCTATTTTGTATTCTATGAACCATATTTATAACTGACTTTGTCTCAGGTTGTTGACCATCTAATGATGTAGCGACTATAGAGACTCTTATATTGCCATCAAGAGATGGATCTGTTATTGCTCCAATTATTACTTCTGCATCAGCTTCAACTTCTGATCTTATTTTATTTACCACTTCATCAACTTCAAATAATTTAAGATCCTTGCCGCCAGTAATATTTACCAACAAACCTTTAGCACCTTTTAAAGTGTAATCGTCTATTAAAGGATTGCTAATTGCCATTTCAGTAGCTTTCATGGCTCTTCCTTCTCCTTCGGCTTCTCCTGTTCCCATCATTGCTTTGCCCATAGATGCCATTACAGTTTCTACGTCGGCAAAATCAAGATTTATAATGCCAGGTCTAACCATCAAATCTGTTACGCTTTGGACTCCATGCATTAATACATTATTAGAAAGATTAAAAGACTCCTCAAAAGTAGTTTGCTCATTTGCAATCTTAAATAAGTTTTGATTTGGAATTACTATGATTGTATCAACATGTTTTCTTAGTTCTTCAAGACCAATCTGAGCTCTTTTCATTCTTGAAGGACCTTCATATAAAAATGGAAGTGTTACAACTCCGACAGTTAATATATTTAATTCTTTTGCTGCTCTTGCAATCACATGTGCTGCTCCAGTTCCTGTTCCACCACCCATTCCTGCAGCTATGAAAACCATATTTGCACCTTGCAAAACATTAATTATTTCATTTAAAGATTCATCAGCTGCAGCTTGACCAATGTCAATTTTTGCTCCTGCACCCAAACCTTTAGTCAAATTCAAACCAATTTGGATTTTTGATTTAGCTTTGCTATGCTTTAAATCTTGAGCATCAGTATTTACCGCAATAAATTCAACTCCTTGCATTCCGTTATCTATCATCTCATTTATTGCATTGCCTCCAGCTCCACCCACGCCCATTACAAGAAGTCGTGGCTGTAACTCTTTTATTTCTGGTGTTTTAAAGTTAATTGTCATTTTTTTCCCCTCTCATTATTTGTTTAGTTGATGCTCCCATTTAAGACTTGCGCGATTTAAATTTGATTTTTTTCTTGCACTGACCTTAAATTTTTCAAATATTGCTGGTTCCCATATCTGAAATGTTTTTCCTTGACCAACAAATACCATGCTATTTTTAATCTTTGCATGTTTTAATAATCTTGGCGTAAGAGAAATTCTCCCCTCACTATCAAATTGTAAATTAATACTTTCAGACAATATTGATGTAGCAAAAAAATCTCTCTTTTCTTCAAAAGGATTGAGAGAGTCTATTGTATTTGAAATTTTTTCTATCCTATCTTGTGGCCATGCTTCTATTGATTGATTGTTAAATGACGGATAACAAATAACACCATTGTATCCTAAATTAGATAAATAAGACCTAAAGCTTGCAGGCACTGACACCCTTCCTTTTTTGTCTAATTTGTTTTCGTAGGTTGATAAAAACATAAACCATAAATTCCTTTATTCCCTTTAATTTGGGAATATTTGGGATATTATGGGTTTTTATTAATAGAGTCAATACTTTCAATTTAACTAATAATAAGAGAATATTGATCCCAAAATGGAATCAAAAGGTGAACATATATTTCGGAAATTATTTTAAAAATTTGCCAGATAAACT
Source organism: uncultured Pelagibacteraceae bacterium (assembly GCA_902559635.1). Taxonomy (GTDB): domain Bacteria; phylum Pseudomonadota; class Alphaproteobacteria; order Pelagibacterales; family Pelagibacteraceae; genus Pelagibacter. The sequence goes on from CACEIY010000001.1 coordinate 25,093, forward strand.
ATAAGCCGGGTTCTGTCATTTAAACTTATCATTTATCTAGGTTCAAGATCTCTCTTAAACTCAAGCAACTAACCCTGATGACTAGCCAAGGATGGCTTTTAGTTTCTCAACAATGTCATCTCTACTTAGTCTTGCTCCCAGTGGGGTTTTCCAGCGTTCATTGTTACCAATAGAACCGGTGCGCTCTTACCACACCTTTTCACCCTTGCCATGTTATGGCGGTTTATTTTCTGTGGCACTATCCCTAGGGTTGCCCCCGCCAGGTATTACCTGGCACTGTATCCTTGCGGAGCCCGGACTTTCCTCTTTAATATTAATTAAAGCGATAAGTCATTTATCTGGCAGAATCAATTTATTATTTAATAAAAATTTTTCAATAGTTATTATTTACGATTTTAAAAGGTTTTTACTAATAATTAAGCATTCTTGATCTGCTATCCCATTGACTAAATTTTGTCTAAATCTTCTTTGAAAAGATTTAATTAAAAATTTATTATATCTTGTATTTGAATTTTTAATTTTTTTATAACCAATTTTATTAACTATCTTGAAAAAGTATTTTTCTTCAAACTTATTAAGTTTTTTTAATCGAAATTTTTTAATTTTTTTCTCACTTAAGTTGTGCCAATAAGCTAACTTTAATTTTGATAAATTTTTCCATGGAAATTTTTCACCAGGGTCCATTTTTCTATCAGGTGATATATCTGAATGTCCTAAAACGTTTTTTCGATTAATCTTATAATTTATAATTAATTTTTTTAACAATTTTTTCAAGGCATTTATTTGATTTGGTGTGAACTTTTCATATTTATTTTCATGACCAGAATTTTGAATTTCAATGCCTATTGAGCTTTTATTTAAAGATTTATGACTACACCATTTAGATCTTCCAGCATGCCATGCTTCATATAAATCAGGTACAAGACTTAATATATTTCCATTTTTTTTAATAAAATAATGTGCACTAACTTTAGAATTGAAATCACACAGTTTCTCAATCGCTAAAGACTCTTTTTTCATTCCAGTATAATGAATAATTATAAATTTAATTTTTTGTTTTGATCTTTTCGGAAGGCTAAAGTTTGGAGAATAATTTTTTGTTATTTTAAGCCACATTTAAGTAATAATTTTGCTTAATTGTTAATTTACTTTAGTTCAAATTATAATATAAAACCAAGATGATTAAAAAATTAATAGTAATATTAATTACAACCTTTGCGTTAACTTTCAATGTTAGTGCATCTTCTGATGGAGAGTTATTATTAAAAAAAAATGAACCAGCTGAAGTAGAAGATTGTTTTGAAGGACTTAACAGGGCTTCATTTGCTCTAAATCAAGGTTTAGATAAAGTTATATTCAAACCAGTATCAAGTGTTTATAGATTATTACCATCTCCAATTAAAACTGGAGTAAGTAACTCACTAGATAATTTATCTAATGTTGTAACTATTCCAAATAATATTCTTCAAGGCGAATTTTCTAAAGCGGGAATAAATACTGGACGATTTATAATCAACACAACAGTTGGTGTTTTGGGTCTTATTGATGTTGCAACTTATCTTGGGTTTACAGAATATGAACAGGAAGATTATGGTCAGAGTTTAGCAGCACATGGCATTGGACCTGGTTGTTACATAGTGCTTCCAGTGTTAGGTCCAAGTACCGCAAGAGATACTGTGGCATCATTAACAAATTTTATCGGTGGAGATGCTTGGTATAATGTAACGGTAAGAAATGATACTCATTACTTTAGTGATGTTGATTATTATTCATCTAAGATTACAGATGGAATTGATTTTAGAGCAAAAAACTATGACTCTCTTGAAAATCTTAAAAAAAATTCATTAGATTTTTATGCTTCAGTTAAAAGCTTATATTTACAAGATAGACAACAAAAAATTTTAAATAGTAAAAGAATAATCGAAACTCAAGATGATAGTGGCTGGGAAGAAATAGAAACACAATAATTTCTGCAATAAAATGTTTGAAAAAAAATTATTGATCCTTTTAATTCTTTTTTCTTCTATAATTACAAAGTCATTTTCTATAGAACCTGATGTTTTTGTTCAATCTACCGTAAATAGAGCCTCGACATTACTTGCTGAAAATATCTCAAAAGATCAAAAAATTGAGAAATTAAAATTAATTGCCAAAGAAACAGTTGATATAAGAGGTATTGGTTTTTACACTCTTGGCTCTAAGAGAAAAAGTTTAAATGAAACAGATAAAAATCAATATATTAAATTATTTGAAAAATATTTTTTAATAACCTTTTCCAGCAGATTAGCTGAGTATACTAATCCAGAAATTGAAGTTACTAATAAAGAAAAGTTGAGTGAGAATTATACTATTGTAAATAGCACCTTAAAGGCTACCAGCGAAAGACCTGAAATAAAGATAGATTGGAGAATATATACTAAAGATCCTGATAATCCTTTGATTAGAGATTTAATAATTGAAGGGCTTAGTTTAGCTCGGACACAAAAAGAAGAATTTGCTTCTATTTTAAATTCCAATAATGGAGATATAAAGGCTTTATTCAAAGTTTTAGAAGAATTTTCAAATAAATAATGTTTTATTTCTTGGTGGGCCCGCCAGGACTCGAACCTGGGACCAATACATTATGAGTGTACTGCTCTAACCAACTGAGCTACAGGCCCAAATAATAATGTAGATTTATAGTAATTTTTTTTTTAATCAAGAAGTAATGTTTTCTACTTATTTTATAAATCAAGAAATTCATTACTATAATATAATTCATTGGTATATAGTTAAATTTGATGTTTAAAGCATGAAATCAAAAAAATTTGTTTTTTTTATTTTAATAATATCGACCTTTTCTTTTATCTGGGGTCTTGGTATTGGTGTTTATAAGTGGTTTCCTTATTTTTATTTACTAGAAGCCAAGCAAATTTTTAGCCCAGGTGTTAAAAGGCAAGTTAGTGAAAATATACTAATTGATAATACTTATGTTCAAAAACATACTGAATCTATTGGAGAAAAGTCTCTTTTACTTAAGCGTGAGGAATTAATAAAAAAGGTTATTTTTAACAAAAGTTTTTTGAATATAATAAATGAAAAAATTGATGATAATTCTGAAAAAATTACTACAGACATATACAACAACAAAATAAATGCTGTCTTAACATATGCTCCAAAATCTGAAAAATGTTTAAGAATATACTTACAAGGTCATGGTGGAGATCCTTTTTTTTACTCATATCATAATAAATTATTAAAATACTTTTTAAATGAGGGTTGTGATTTTTTATCAATGTCAATGACTGGGCTTGGAATAAATGAAGGAAATTTTTCATACCCAAGTCGATATGGTCAGATGATGCTTGATAAGAATATGGCTAAAGATCATAAAAATTATGCATTCTTTTATGATAAAAATTATCCTAATTTAGATCCACTAGCATTATTCATCACTCCTCATTACAAAATTATAAAATCTCTAACTTCTAATTATGAAGATATCTCAATCATGGGTATATCTGGTGGAGGCTGGTATACTGTTTGGCTTTCAGCACTAATTCCAAATATAAAATTTTCAGTTAGTTACGCAGGAAGTTTGCCTATGGAATATAGAAAATTTGAAGGTATAGGTGGAGATTGGGAACAGCAAAATAGTCAAATTTATGATTATGTAAGTTATTGGGAATTATATAAATTAATGACATTAGATGAAACAGGCAAAACAAATCGTCAAGCAATTCTAGTATATAATGATCAAGATGATTGTTGTTTTTATAATCCTTACGCTCAACATTTTAAATCAATAATAGATGAACTTAATTGGGAAAATTTTAATGTAATAATAGATGAAAATGACAAACATACTATGAATGTCGAGTTGATAAAGGAAGTGTATCAATCAAGAAAATAAATCTATTAAAAAATATCTATCTAATTTAACTTCTTATTTAATAGAGAATAATAATGGTGGGCCGTGTTGGTTACGCTCCAACTACCCCTGCAATGTCAATGCAGTACTCTACTATTGAGCTAACGGCCCATTGGATATTAGCTCTCTAAGAAACTTTTTAATTGTTTAGATCTGCTAGGGTGTTTTAATTTTCTTAAAGCTTTAGCTTCAATTTGTCTAATTCTTTCTCTAGTTACAGAAAACTGTAATCCAACTTCCTCTAAAGTGTGATCAGTGTTCATGCCTACACCAAATCTCATTCTTAAAACTCTTTCTTCTCTAGGTGTTAAGGTTGATAAAATTTTTGTAGTTGCTTCACCTAAATTAGACTTGATTGCTTGTTCTAAAGGGGCTAGTGCTTTTGTATCTTCAATAAAATCACCTAAACTACTATCCTCTTCATCTCCAACTGGTTTTTCTAAAGAAACAGGTTCTTTAGAAATTTTTAATACTTTTCTTACTTTGTCTAAAGGCATTCTTAGCTTTTGAGCTAATTCTTCTGGAGTAGCTTCTCTACCAAACTCACTTAAAATTAATCTCTGGGTTCTTACAATTTTATTAATTGTTTCAATCATATGAACTGGAATTCTTATTGTTCTCGCTTGGTCAGCAATTGATCTTGTTATTGCTTGTCTAATCCACCAAGTAGCATAAGTAGAAAACTTGTAGCCCCTTCTATATTCAAATTTATCAACAGCTTTCATTAAACCTATGTTTCCTTCTTGTATTAAATCTAAGAACTGAAGACCTCTATTAGTGTATTTTTTTGCTATTGAAATAACTAACCTCAAGTTAGCCTCGACCATCTCTTTTTTTGCAATTCTAGATTCTTTTTCACCTTTTTGGACCCTACTAACTAATTTTTTAAAATCAGTTACTGACATTCCAAGTTTATGGCTCATTTCAATTAGTCTTTGTTTTATATTTTTAAATTCATCTTTATTTTTAGCAAAAAAATCTTTCCATACTTTATTGGTGTCTAAGAATTTTCTTAAATTTGGATTAATTTCATTGCCAACATAAAATTTAATAAATTCATTTCTTGAAATTTTATGATTCATAGCAAGCCTTAGAAGATTTCCTTCTAAAGATATAATCTTTTTGTTTTCTACATAATGTTTTTGCACAAGTTCTTCTAAAACAGATGGGGATAATTGAAGTGATTTAATATTATTTAAAATATCATTAACAATTTTTTCATATCCTTTTTCTTTTGTAGCTGAAAAAGTTATGGAATTTAAAGTACAATTGAGTTTTTCTTTTAGATATTTTATTAATTTATTATAATCTTTTGTTAAAGTATGTACTGTTTTAAGAACTTTTGGCTTAATTTCTGTTTCCATTGCAGCAAGCGTTGGATTAAAATCATCTTCTTCATCATTTGAAGTTTCGTCAGTGTCACCTGCGTTTTTTTGTTTTGCGCTTGGGCCTGTTGTCTCATCTTCCATGTAGTTAGTATCAATATCAATAATTTCTCTTACTAAAATTTCATCTTTTTGTAATTTTTCATTCCATTCAAAAAACTGTTGGGCAGTAATTGGACTTTGAGATAATGCTATTAACATTACATCTTTTCCTGCTTCAATTCTTTTTGCTATAGCAATTTCTCCTTCTCTTGAAAGTAGTTCAACACCTCCCATTTCTCGGAGATACATTCTTATAGGATCATCACTTTTTTCAATTGTTTTACCTTCTTCTTTAGAAGAAGATTCTTTTTTTCTTAAAACTTTATAATCAGATTTTTTTTCTACTAAAGTAACATTCTCATCTAAGATATGAATGAAAGCTTGCGCTAAATTTTCATCCGATAAATTTCTTTTTCCAAGTGATTTACTTAATTCTTCATAGGTAATAAAACCTCTGTGAGTCCCTCGACCCATTAATCTAGCAAATGATTTTGTAATAATTCTTTCCACAGCAATTAAAGTTTGGAAGTCTTATATAATGTCAAATATATAAAAATCCATTATTAATTTACTCAGATTAATTGAGATTCTGCTTTTTTTTTAGCTCTTTTAGCTCGTTAAATGTTGTCTCACTCATATCTATTGAAAACTTCGATTCTAATTCTTGTATTCTGAACTCCAAATCATAATTCATTAAATCTCTTGAAATATCATCTAATAATTCCATAACTTTATGTTTGTCATCAGATTGATTTTTAAGAATATGTTTTATAGGGGCAAATTTGCTTATTTTTTCTAACAATTGTTCGTCTAATTGTAAATCTTCAATTCTAACTTGCTGATCAGATTTTAATTTTTTAATTATTGTCTCAAATATTTTCTTATTAACTTCAGTAAATAATTTAATATTTTCAATTAAGTGAATATTCTCATTTATCAAATTCAAATTATTCAAAACTAAATATAATAAAGAAAATTCTTTAAGTTCTACTGCACTTAACGACTGGCTTTCTTTGAAATGTTTCTTTGTTGACTCCAAGGATTTTGTTCTTTTAAGATAAAATTTTTTCTTATTTTGATTAGAATGAGGCGTTAATTCAGCAATTTTTTCTAAAAAATATTCCAAAACATATTTTTTAATAAAGTTATCGTTAATGGTATTAGCTATATTTCTAAGTTTTTTTTCAAATATTGCCATCGAGGAAGGATTATTTTCAGTTTGTTTTTTGTAATGACTAAAAATAAACTGATGAATTAATAATTTACTTTGCTTAGCAAAATCTATGAAATTATCCTTACCATTTTTATTAACATAGCTATCTGGATCTTCTTTATCAGGTAAAAATAAAAATGAAATTTGTTTTTCAGGTTTTAATGCTTTAATTGAATTTTCTGCAGCTCTCAAAGCAGCTTTATATCCACTTTCGTCACCATCAAAACAAATTATAATATCATCAAAAAATTGATTTAAAGTAAAAATTTGTTTATCGGTTAAAGAAGTGCCTAAATTTGCAACTACATTATCAATTCCATTTTTATTTAGTCCAACTACATCCATGTATCCTTCAACCAAATAAATATGATCTTGTTTATTAGAAAGCTTTCTAGCTAAATCTAAATTGTATAAATTTGATCCTTTTTTAAAAAAAATTGTTTCAGGTGAATTGATATATTTTGCAAGATAATCTAAATTTTCAATTATTCTACCTCCCAAAGCTATAGGTTGACCTGAAATATTATTTATTGGAAAAATTAATCTACCTCTAAATCTTTCAAGATAGATTTTCTTTTTTTCATCAAAATAAAATAAACCAGTATCAATTAAAGATTGTTCTTCAAATTGGCTTTTAAATTTTTCAAAAAAACTTGGATTTTTTTCTACGTAACCTATTTTAAATTTTTTAACTTCGTCTTTACTCAAAGACCTGTTCTTTAAATAATCTCTAGCTGACGAATGAATTTCATTTTTTAATAATTCGTTATGATAAAAATCTACATATTGACTATAAATCGACTGATATTGTTTCCATTGTTTTTCCCTCTCTTCGTCTTGTTTAGTAAACGTGTATGGCTGCATACCTGCTAATTGTGCTAAGTGCTTAACTGCTTCGCCAAATTTAAAGTTTTGAGTTTTCATTACAAAATCAAAAATATTTCCATGTTCAGATGTTGCAAAACAGTGGTAAAATTCTTTTTCATCATTTACTGTGAATGAAGGTGTTTTTTCATTTTTAAAAGGAGACAAACCAACATATTCTTTGCCTCTTTTTTTTAAGACAACTGACTTTGATACAACTGTTGAAACTTTTAATCTTGTTTTAATTTCATCAAGATATTCTTTGGGATATTTCATTAACTATTTAATAATTCTTTAATTAGAGGACCAGCTTTAGCAAAATCAATTTCGTCTGCATGTAATTTTTTTAATTCTCCCATTACTTTGCCCATATCTTTTACTGAACTTGCTCCAAGTTTAGAAATTATATCAACGCATATTTTCTTAGTTTCTTCTTCACCAAGTTGTTTAGGTAAAAATCTAGCTATAATATCATATTCTTTTTGCTCTACATCTAAAAGGTCTGTCCTATTATTTTTTTTATAAATATCTATCGATTCGGCTCTTTGTTTAAGCATTTTTTTCAAAAGTTTTTTAATATCTTCATCATCAGTTTCTTTTTTATTTGGGCCAGATCTATTGGATATATCTAAATCCTTCATTGAGGATAGAATTAACCTGTAAGTTGATATTTTCGTTTTATCTTTAGCTTTTAAAGCATTTTTATATTCAGCCTCAATTGTTTCTCTTATTGGCATATTTTTTTAATCTACTGCAAAGAAAAAAATCTTCAAAAGAAAAATTGTTTTTTTACAATTTTATAATACATCTCTGTTGCGATAATAAATCAATTAATGTATTAACCTTTAACTTATGAGTTGTAATTGATCAAAAAAGTAAAAAAAACTCACAAAAAAAATTCTCAAATTAATACAGGCGTTTTAGTTCTTGAAAATAAAAAAGTTTTTAAGGGTATTGGAATTGGTTATGAAGGAGAAGCAACAGGTGAGGTTTGCTTTAACACTTCATTAACAGGGTACCAAGAAATAATATCTGACCCATCATATGCAGGACAAATTATAAACTTTACCTTCCCTCATATTGGAAATGTAGGGACTAACAAAGAAGATTTTGAGTCTGATAAAATATGGACTAAAGGAGTAGTTTTTAATTCAGAAATAACTTCACCATCAAACTATAGATCTTTTCAACATTTAGATGCTTGGCTCAAAAAAAATAAAATAGTTGGAATTACAGGGTTAGACACAAGAAGTTTAACCAATTTTATTAGAGACAAAGGTGCTCCTAAAGGAACTATTGCTTACTCAAAAAAAGGCAAGTTTAATATCAGTAGACTTACTAACTCAACAATAAAATGGAGTGGATTAAAAAACTTAGATCTTGCAGATCAAGTAACTACACAGAAAAATTATATTTGGAAAGGTCTTAAGACATGGAAAAAAGGAGTGGGTTATAAAAAAAATAGTAAAAATTCTTTTCATGTAGTTGCTATAGATTATGGAATTAAGAAAAATATTTTAAGATATTTTTCTGACTTCAAATGTAAAGTGACTGTAGTTTCATGTAGAACATCTTCTGAAAAAATTTTAGCCCTTAAACCTAATGGAATATTTTTATCAAACGGTCCTGGAGATCCGGCTGCAACTGGGAAATACGCGATTAAAATAATTAAAAATCTGATTAATAAAAACCTACCTTTATTTGGTATTTGTCTTGGACATCAAATACTAGCGCTAACATTAGGTGGCAAAACAAAAAAAATGAAATTGGGACATAGGGGTGCAAACCATCCTGTTAAAAATTTAATCAATGACAATGTAGAAATCACTAGTCAGAATCATGGTTTTGAAGTAGTCAAAGATAATTTACCAAAAAATATTGAGGTTACTCATAAATCTCTATTCGATAACAGTATTGAAGGTATAAAACTAAAAAATAAACCTGTGTTTTCTGTTCAATACCATCCAGAATCAAACCCTGGACCACAGGATAGTGTTTATTTATTTCAAGAATTTATTAACAACATGAAAAAAAATGCCAAAAAGAAAAGATCTTAAAAAAATATTAGTTGTGGGTGCGGGCCCAATTATTATAGGTCAAGCATGTGAATTTGATTACTCAGGAACTCAAGCCTGTAAAGCATTAAAAGATGAGGGTTACAAAGTTGTTTTGATTAACTCAAATCCTGCAACAATTATGACTGATCCTGATGTTGCTGATAAAACTTATATTGAACCCATTACTCTAGAGGTTTTAGAAAAAATTCTTAAAAAAGAAAAACCAAATGCAATTCTTCCAACAATGGGTGGCCAAACTGCTCTAAACCTAGCGATGGAGGCTGAAAAAAAAGGAATTTTAAAAAAATACAAAATTGAACTAATCGGTGCAAATTCTAAAGCGATTGCTAATGCAGAAGATAGAAAGAAATTTAGAAAAAATATGATCGATATCGGTTTAGATTTACCTAAATCTGAAATCGTTAATAATATAAATCAAGCTTCAAAGGTTTTAAAAAAAATTGGTTTACCAGCGATTATTAGACCAGCATTTACCCTTGGAGGCTTAGGGGGAGGAATAGCTAAAAATAAAAAAGACTACTTAAAAATTATCAAAAGTGGATTATACGAGTCCCCTGTTAGCCAGGTACTAGTTGAAGAATGCTTAGAGGGCTGGAAAGAATTTGAAATGGAAGTTGTAAGAGACAAGAAAGACAATTGTATCATTATTTGTTCAATAGAAAATGTTGATCCAATGGGAATACATACTGGAGATTCTGTAACTGTTGCTCCTGCACTTACCTTAACTGATAAAGAATACCAGGTAATGAGGAACGCTTCAATTGCTTGTTTAAGAAAAATTGGAGTTGAAACAGGCGGTTCAAATGTCCAGTTTGCAATTAATCCTAAAAATGGCCGAATGGTTATAATTGAGATGAACCCAAGAGTATCAAGATCATCAGCACTTGCATCAAAAGCAACTGGATTTCCAATTGCAAAAGTTGCAGCTAAACTTGCAGTTGGCTATACATTGGATGAATTAAAAAATGAAATTACTAAAGTAACTCCAGCGTCATTTGAACCAAGTATAGACTATGTAGTAACTAAAATTCCAAGATTTACTTTTGAAAAATTTTCAACTTCTCCTGCAACTTTAGGTACATCTATGAAATCAGTTGGTGAGGCTATGGCAATTGGAAGAAACTTTAAAGAATCCCTTCAAAAGGCATTGGTGTCTCTTGAAACTGGTTTTTCAGGATTAGACAGAATATTTGATCTAAATAAAAAACAAATTGAAAAAAACCTTAAAGAAAATATTCCAAATAAAATCTTACTTGTTGCTGAAGCAATAAGAAAAAAGATAAATTTAATAAAAATTCATAGTTTGTCTAAAATTGATCCATGGTTCTTAGAACAAATAAAAGAAATAGTAGATAATGAAATTAAGATCAAAAATAAAGGATTACCAAAAGATTTTAATGAGTTTAACAAAATAAAATCCATTGGCTTTTCAGATAAGAAACTTTCTGAATTATCAAATACGTCTGAAGATATTGTGAGACGGAAAAGAACTGCGCTTAAAATTTTACCAGTATTTAAAAAAGTTGATACTTGTGCTGCAGAATTTAAATCCTTTACTCCTTATATGTATTCAACATATCAGCGAAATTTCTCAATAAATTCAGAGTGTGAAGCAGATCCATCTAGTAAGAAAAAAATTATAATATTGGGTGGAGGACCTAACAGAATAGGCCAAGGAATAGAATTTGATTATTGCTGTTGTCAGGCAAGTTTTTCACTAAAAGATTCTGGTTATGAGACAATTATGATTAATTGTAACCCCGAAACAGTTTCAACAGATTATGACACTAGTGATCGATTGTATTTTGAGCCTTTAAAAGAAGAGTATGTTTTTAATATAATTAAGAAAGAAAAAGAAAAAGGAAATTTAATTGGTATTATTGCTCAATTCGGTGGTCAAACACCTATTAAACTAGCTAAATTTTTACACGACAATAAACTTCCAATTTTAGGTACACAGTATACTTCGATTGATTTAGCTGAAGACAGAGATCGATTCAGAAATCTTCTTAATAGATTAAAATTAAAACAAGCTGAAAGTGGAATTGCTAAAACTTTTAAGCAAGCAATCCAAATAGCTGAAAAAATTGGCCTACCTTTAATGGTTAGACCTTCATATGTGTTGGGTGGAAGGGCGATGGAAATTGTTTACGAAAAAAGTCAACTTAAAAACTTTGTCGAAGAGGCATTTAAAGTTGCTGAAAAAAATCCTATTTTAATTGACAAATTTATTGATCATGCAATGGAAGTAGATGTGGATGCTATATCTGATGGAAAACAAGTACATGTTGCTGGTATCATGCAGCACATTGAAGAAGCTGGAATTCATTCAGGAGACTCTGCTTGTAGTTTGCCTCCAGTATCGATTAAGCCTTTCTTAATAAAAGAAATTGAAAACCAAACTAAAAAATTAGCTTTAGCTTTAAAAGTTAAAGGTTTTATGAATATTCAATTTGCTATTAAAAAAGATGAAATTTATGTAATCGAAGTAAACCCAAGAGCGAGTAGAACGGTGCCATTTGTTTCAAAAGCAAAAAATCTACCTTTTGCAAAAATTGCTTCAAGAGTTATGGCTGGAGAAAAATTATCTAAGTTTAATTTAAAAGATAAATCTAAAGGCATGTATGCAGTTAAAGAGGCAGTATTTCCTTTTAATAAATTTCCTAACAGTGATTTGCTTTTAGGACCCGAGATGAAATCAACTGGTGAGGTTATGGGGTTTGATAAAAACTTTGGAATGGCATTTGCTAAAAGCCAGATTGCATCGGCAAACTCACTACCAAAACAAGGGCTCGCTTTTATATCTTTAAAAGACTCTCATAAAGATGAAGGAATTGATTTAGCAAAAGAGCTTTTAAAATTAAGTTTTAAATTATGTGCCACGAGAGGAACTGCTGAATACATAAGAAAACATGGAATGAAATGTAGAATTATTAATAAAGTAAGTAGTGGATCTCCTCATATAGTGGATATCTTAGACTCTAAAAAGATTGCTCTTGTTATCAATACTGGTGGAGGAAATACTGAACATCGATTAAGTGATGCAATTGCGCTTAGAAGAGCAACACTTAAAAATAAAGTTCCTTACTGTACTAATATGTCAACTGCACAAGCTTGTTTAGAAGCAATTAAATCCCTTAAGACAAAAAAATTAGAAGTGACCTCACTTCAAGATATCTAAGACTTTACTTTCCAATCAGTCTCAAAAGTAACGTAATTTACTTGTATACATCTTCTTTCTTTAACTATTTTTTTCTTTTCCATACCATGCCAAGTATTTGGGCCACTAGTAAATAAATATCCATAATTGTGTTTATATGGAACTGTTTTAACTTTTTCTAATTTCTCATTATAAAAATCTGTACCTAAATCCTCAGATTCATTGGCATTATTTATAAAAATTAATCCTGACATTAGTTTTTCTTTAATATCACAATGAGGCTTTAACCAAAAACCTTCTCGATCACAAATAACTTCAAGTCGAACATATGAATTTGATAAATCTTTATTGATCATTTTTGAAATAATTTCATGTGCTTCTTTAGACTGAAGTTCGTTAATGAATTTTACCAAGTGTGGAAATTTTGATGCATTTTCATTCGTTATAAAGCATCTAAATTTAATTGCCTCACCTCCAGATGCTATCCCTTCTCTAAATTCAGCTGCACCTCCATCAATTGCTCTGGTTCCATCATAATTAAGATTGTGTTTACTAATATCTGGAATATCTGCTTTAATTACTTCTTCTATTGCACCTTCAGTAAGAGCGTTATTATATTCCCAATGATCAAAAGGAAATTTGTGTTTTTTGGATTGGTTTTTAATTGAATTTAAAAATGACATTAAGCTAACTGGTTTTTTATTTTTTTTGCTATTCTACTAGTTTCATCAAGACTTTCATAGTGCCAAGTCTCTAATTTCACATCTAATTTTTTAATAATATTTAGTCGGTCAAAAATTTCTCTAAATTTTTTAATTCTATAGTCATTTTTTTTTGGAGGTATGTCTGCAATATAAATAGGTTTGCCTGTTAAAGCTGCTTCAGAAATCATTGAAGTAGAGTCACATGTCACTGAAATATATTTGGCTAAAGATAAGGCTGATAAATAAGCTTTTTTATCAACCGTGTCTATTACTAAACTATTTTCACCTAATTTATTTTTTGATAGTTCTATAACATTTATTGGGGTTCTCATTGAGGGGATTACTATTCCTTGAAGTTTATTTTTTTCAACTAAATCATTAAATAAATTTAAAATATTTAGAATATTTTTATCTGAATAGTCATAATGCTTTGTGGGACCTCCTAAAATTAGTAAAAAATACTCTTTTTTAGTTTGCAATCTATCTTTAAGATAATTCGTATGATTATTGATTTCTTCTTTTGTAAGATAATGAATAGCACCTTTTGTCGAAAAAACATTTTGACCAATAAGACCATCATGTTCTGGTGCAATCACATAATTAAAATTATCTAAATTTACTTTAGGATCTTGAATATGAATATTTTTAACTTTTTTTTTAGAATTTTTTTTTAAATAAATAGAAGGTATTACACTTTTTCTTCCACATGAAATTATTACGTCAAAATCATCTGAATTAATTTTTTTGAAAACCTTTTGAGAAATAGGAGTAAACTTAGGAGGCAAAAGTTTCCAAAAACTATTAAGTTCAACTTTATGGTGTGTGAACTCTAAGTCTAAAGCTTTTGCCAAACCTTCTACTTGGCTTATCATTCCATGCATTCCCTCAGTCAATAATATCCCTTTTAATTTAGTCATTAATCACTATATAGCTTTCATATGAGTCAAAATCCAACTAAACACACAAAAGTGTTAATAATTGGATCAGGTCCTGCCGGATACACAGCTGCAGTTTATGCTGCTCGTGCAATGTTAAAACCAATATTAGTTTATGGATCTGAACCAGGAGGACAGCTAAGTACAACAACTGATGTAGAAAATTACCCTGGCTTTGCTGATGTTATCCAAGGACCTTGGTTAATGGATCAAATGAAAGATCAAGCTAAAACAGTTGGAACTGAGATGATTGAAGATCATATTAGTTCTGTAAATTTAAAATCTAAACCTTTTGAGGCTGTTGGCGACAGTGGTCAAAAATATACTGCCGATAGCATAATTATTTCTACTGGCGCTCAAGCAAGATGGCTAAATTTAAAATCGGAGCAAGAATTTAGGGGCTTTGGAGTTTCGGCATGTGCAACTTGTGATGGTTTTTTCTTTAAAGAAAAAGAAGTTGCGGTTGTTGGAGGTGGTAATGCTGCTGTTGAGGAAGCTATGTTCTTAACTAAGTTTGCATCAAAAGTTAAGTTAATTCATAGAAGAGATAAATTGAGAGCTGAAAAAATGCTTCAAAAAAAATTAATGGAAAATAAAAAAATTGAAATAATTTGGGATACTGTCATAGAAGATGTGATTGGGGATAGCGAACCGAAAAATGTTAAGGGAATTAAAATTAAAAATTTAAAAACTAATAAAATTGAAGAAATTAAAGTTGATGGCTTATTTATAGCAATTGGTCATGATCCAGCAACTTCATTATTTAAAAAACAATTAAAAATGGATAAAGAAGGTTATTTGATTACTAAACCAGATTCTACTGAAACTAATATCCCTGGAGTTTATGCTGCTGGAGATGTTAAAGATAAGACTTTTAGACAGGCTGTAACTGCTGCAGGCATGGGTTGTATGGCTGCACTAGAAGCTGAAAAATTTTTATCTCACTAAATTAAGATAAACTCTCACAAAAAGACTTAATCCTTTCCATAGCTTTTTTTAAATTTTTCATAGAAGTTGCGTAAGAAATTCTAAAATATCCATCTAAACCAAATGCAGATCCTTGCACTACTGCGACATTTGATTTTTCTAGTAACTTTTGAACAAAATCTGTGTCTGTTTTTAATTTTGTTTTTTTGTTTAAAAGACCTTTACAACTTGGAAATACATAAAAAGCACCATTAGGTGTTATACAATTAATTCCTTTAATATTATTAAGACTCTTAATAACAAAATCTCTTCTTTCTTTAAAAGCTTTTGATCTTTTTTTAATAAAACTCTGTTTACCTTTTAATGCTTCAACCGCAGCCGCTTGACTAATTGAAGAAGGGTTAGAAGTGGATTGAGATTGAATTTTGCCAATAGCTTTAATTATGTCCTTAGGGCCTGCAGCATAACCTATTCTCCATCCTGTCATAGCATAAGATTTACTAACTCCATTCATGGTAAGAGTTCTATCTTTTAACTTTGAAATCTGAGCAATTGTAAAAAAGTTAAAATTATCATATTTGATATGTTCATAAATATCATCACTCAAAATATGAACTTTTTTATTTCTTATCAAAACTTTAGCCAAATCTTTAATTTCTCTTTTTGTATATCCGGCACCAGTAGGATTTGAGGGCGAGTTAAGAATTACCCATTTTGTTTTTTTTGTAATAGCTTTTTTTAATTTTTTTGAAGTTAGTTTAAATCCTTCTTGCTCAGTACACTTGACTATTTTTGGTTTGCCTCCCGCTAATAAAACCATGTCGGGATATGATACCCAAAATGGTGCTGGAATAATTACCTCATCACCTTTGTTTAACGTTGCCATAAAAGCATTGTAAATAACCTGCTTGCCACCAGTGCCCACTGTGATCTGATCAATTGAATAATTTAATTTATTTTCTCTTTTAAATTTATTTACTATTGCTTTTTTTAAAGCTGGAGTTCCATCAACAGCTGTATACTTTGTATCTCCATTTATAATCGCTTTAATTGCAGCTTTCTTAATATTGTCTGGAGTATCAAAATCAGGCTCTCCTGCTCCAAGACCAATTACATCTTTTCCAACTGCTTTAAGTTCTCTAGCTTTTTGAGTAACAGCGATAGTTGGTGATGGTTTAATCCTTTTTAAACTATCTGATATTATGCTCATTGAAATAAAAATTAATTCTACTACTTTCTTTAATATATGGAAAATACTTATCAAGATTTAATTACAGATATCCAGAGCAAAAATCCAAAAATTAGTGGAAAACTTGAAGGTGGTAAAAAATTCAAAATTAAGTCTGATTTTAAACCTGCGGGTGACCAACCCGAAGCTATTAAAAGATTAGTTAAGGGAGCAAATAAAGAGGAATTTAATCAAGTATTACTTGGAGTCACCGGTTCAGGCAAAACTTTTACAATAGCAAAGGTAATTGAAGCTACTAATAGACCAGCCTTGATTTTAGCTCCTAATAAAACTTTAGCCGCCCAACTCTATGGAGAGATGAAAACATTTTTTCCTGAAAATGCAGTAGAATATTTCGTTTCTTATTATGATTATTATACTCCAGAGGCTTATGTGCCTAGATCTGATACCTACATTGAAAAAGAAGCTTCAATAAATGAGCAAATTGATAGAATGAGACACTCAGCTACTAGATCTCTTCTTGAAAGAGATGATGTGCTTATTGTTGCCAGTGTATCTTGTATTTATGGATTGGGGTCTGTTGAGGCTTATAGTAAGATGACTTTGACACTCCAAAAAAATTATAATTATAATAGGGAACAAATAATTAAGTCTTTAATTGCTTTGCAATATAAACGTAATGACCAAAATTTTTATAGAGGGACATTTAGGGCTCGAGGAGAATATTTAGAAATTTTTCCATCTCACTTAGAGGATAGAGCTTGGAGATTAAATTTATTTGGAGATAAGCTTGAGAAAATTGAAGAATTTGATCCACTTACTGGAGATCAGGTAAGAGAACTAAGCTTAATAAAAGTCTACGCTAATAGCCACTATATCACGCCAAAACCTACAATTGAGCAAGCAATCATAAATATTAAAAAAGAATTAGAAATTACTTTAAAAAAACATAAAGCTGAAAATAAATTACTAGAAGCACAAAGATTAGAAGAAAGAACTAAATTTGATCTTGAAATGATTGAAGCCACTGGTTCTTGTGCTGGAATTGAAAATTATTCAAGATTTTTATCAGGAAGAAAACAAGGCGAACCTCCTCCTACTCTTTTTGAGTATTTTCCAGATAACACACTTATTTTTGTTGATGAATGCCATGTAACTGTTCCACAACTCAACGGAATGTATAAAGGAGATAGATCTAGAAAAAGTACTTTGGCTGAATATGGTTTTAGACTCCCTTCATGTATGGATAACAGACCACTAAAATTTGAGGAATGGGATTTAATGAGAACTCAAACAGTATTTGTTTCTGCAACACCTGGACCTTGGGAGCTAGAACAAACAAAAGGTAAATTTATAGATCAAGTAATTAGACCAACTGGATTAATTGATCCTCCTGTAGAAATTAGACCAGCAAAAAATCAAGTAGATGATTTAATGCATGAATGTAAAAAAGTAATTGAAAATAATCACAGAGTTTTAGTTACAACACTCACAAAAAAAATGGCTGAAGATTTAACTGAATATCTTCATGAAAATGGAGTTAAAGTTAGATATCTCCATTCTGATATCGATACTTTGGAAAGAATAGAAATTATGAGAGATTTAAGAATGGGAGTCTTTGATGTTCTTGTTGGAATTAACCTACTAAGAGAGGGATTAGATATTCCTGAATGTGCTTTGGTTGGAATTTTGGATGCAGACAAAGAAGGTTTCCTAAGATCAGAAACTTCATTAATTCAAACGATTGGTAGAGCAGCAAGAAATATTGATGGAAAAGTAATTTTATACGCTGACAAAGAAACTAAAAGTATAAAAAAAGCAATTAAAGAAACAGATAGACGAAGAAAGATTCAACTAGATTATAATATAAAACATAAAATTGATGCTAAAACTGTCAAAAAAGAAATAAATGATATTTTAGAAAGTGTTTATGAAAAAGATTACGTCAAAATTAGTGAAGGTTCTAATGTTGGAGGAAATTTAAAAAAACACCTAAAAGCCCTTAATAAAAAGATGAAAGATGCCGCTTCTAATTTAGAATTTGAAGAAGCGGCCAAAATAAGAGATGAAATAAGGAAATTAGAGAGTACTGAATTAGAAATTACATTAAATCCAAAAATAAGACAATATGATGTAAAAAATAAACTTTATCCTAAAGGTAGATCAACAATGGGTATGCCTGGTACTAAAGTTGCAAAAAAAAGAGACAAAAAATGGAAGCACAGAAAATAATTATTACTGGAGGTGCAAACAGAATTGGAGCAGCGATTGCTGAAAAATTAGCAGGTCCAAATAATGAAATTGTTATTCATTTCAATCAATCAAAATCTAAGGCAGAAAGTTTAAAAAGAAAGCTTCAAAATTATGGAACAAAAATTTATTTAATTAAAGGTGATTTAAGCAAAGAGAAAGATATTAATAAAATAATTAAATTTGCAAAATCTAAACTTAAATATTTTGATTGTCTTATAAATAATGCTTCAATATTTGAAAATGACAGATTAGAAAATTTTAAAGTTCATGGTTGGGAAAAACATATATCTACAAACTTAAGAGCACCTGCTCTTTTATCTAAAGAATTTTCTAAAAATATAAGAGGTAAAAATAACAATATTGTTAACATAATTGATCAAAGAGTATTTAAACTTACACCATTTTTCTTTTCCTACACAATAAGTAAAACTGGTCTTTATACTTTAACAAAAACTAGTGCAATGAGTCTGGCACCAAATATCAGAGTAAATGGAATTGCTCCTGGTCCAACAATCAAAAATCAAAGGCAATCAGAAAAACATTTTAAGAAACAGTGTTTAGCAACTCCTTTAAAAAAGCAAGTTGATGTAGAGCATATATGCAATACAGTTGACTTCTTTATTAAAAATAAGTCTATTACAGGACAAGTTTTAGCCGTTGATAGCGGTCAAAATTTAAACTGGCAAACTCCAGATGTTTTAGGAAAAGAATGAAAAAGAATAACTTTAAAATTATTAAAATAGATAAAAATAAAAGCTTATTCAATTATGAGAAAAAAATTCTAATTAATGAGTTAGTTTTAGATCTTAAACTTGGTTATTACGATTTCGAAAAAGAAAAATCCCAAAGGATTAAATTTAGCCTTGAAATAGATTATGAAGATAAAAAACCAACAAATGACAAAGATATTAAATCTATCGTAAATTATGGGACAGTCGTAAAACTAATTACAAAACTTGTAAAAAAAAAACATTATAATTTTTTAGAATCACTTGCTGAAGCAGTTTTTGATGAGTTATTTAAAGACAAAAGGATTGGTAAAATAATGCTTAAAATTGAGAAATTAGAAATTCTAAAAGACTGTTCATCAGTTGGTATTCAAATTACCAAAAAGAGAAGTCATGATAAGTTCTGATATTGGAAAAGAAATAATTAAAAAAGAACTCACACTAATTCCTAAACTCCCTGGAGTTTATAAAATGCTTAATGATAAAGGAGAAATTCTTTATGTTGGCAAAGCAAAAAATTTACCAAATAGACTTAAAAATTATATAGCTGAAAAAAATCATATTATCAGAACTGAAAGAATGTTGTCTCAAACAAGAAAATTAGAGATCACAACCACATCAAATGAAAGTGAAGCTTTACTTCTAGAAGCAAATTTAATTAAAAAACACAAACCTAAATTTAATATTCTTTTAAGGGATGATAAATCTTTTCCATTTATCTATATTGGTAATAACGACAAATGGCCACAAATTAAAAGACATCGTGGAAAAAAAACAAATGAAGGTTTTTATTTTGGTCCTTTTGCTTCTGCTGGATCAGCTAATTGGACAATAAAAATGATTCAAAAGATTTTTCACTTAAGAGTTTGCGATGATACAGTTTTCAAAAATAGAGAACGACCATGTATTCTATACCAAATTAAAAGATGCTCTGGACCTTGCGTTGGATATATTAAACAAGAGGAATATAAAAAATCAGTACTTGATGCAATTGAATTTGTATCAGGCAAATCAAGAAAAATTCAAAAAAGTTTATCAAACCAAATGGAAAAAGCTAGTGAAGATTTAGACTTCGAAAAAGCTTTGATTTTGAGAGACAGAATAAAATCTTTAAATATTATTCAATCTTCTCAAAGAATTAATGAAGCTAACTTAATAGAAGCTGATGTAATTGCGGGATATAAAGAATCTGGTAGGACTTGTATTCAAGTTTTTTTTTACAGATCTAAACAAAATTGGGGTAACCAAGCTTTTTTTCCAAAACATGATCCAGATGAAAAATTAAATAATATTATTAATTCATTTATTTCTCAATTTTATGAAAATAAAAATGTACCTTCATCAATAATTTTGTCTGAGGATATTAAAGAAAAAGTTTTAATAGAAAAAACTCTTACTCAAAAAGAAAAAAAACAAATTATCATTTCAGTTGCAAAAAAAGGATCAAAGTTAAAAGTAATTAATCAAGCAATTAAAAATGCTAAAGATAGCCTAAATAGAAAAATTTATGAAAGTCAAAATAATAGAGAATTGTTTGACGCTGTAGCACATAAATTTAAATTAGAGACAAGTATTAATTTAATTGAAGTTTATGACAACAGCCACATTCAAGGAACTAATAGTGTTGGAGCTTTAATTGCATATGGAGACGAGGGATTTATAAAAAAAAGATATAGAAAATTTAATATAAAAAATAAACAGAATGAACAAGATGATTATGGAATGATGCGGGAAGTACTAAATAGAAGATTTAAAAGAGCTGTCCAAGGGAAAGATAATTATTTATCTTTTCCAGATCTAGTCATTGTAGATGGTGGCAAAGGACAATATTCAGTAGCAAGAGAAACTTTAAATGAACTGGGACTTCACGATATTCCAATCATAGCGATAGCTAAAGGGAAATTTAGAAATAGTGGAAATGAAACTTTTTTTTACAATGGAAAAGAATTTAAATTTGCAAAAAATGATCCTACCCTTTTCTTTCTCCAAAGAATTCGAGATGAATCTCATCGTTTTGCAATTAGTGCTCACAGAGCTAAAAGAAAAAAAGGAATAAGTAAATCTTTACTTGATCAAATAGAAGGCATTGGTTCGATTAGGAAAAGAGCTCTTTTAAACCATTTTGGATCGGCTAGAGCAGTTGAATCTGCCAGTTTAGATGAAATTAAATCAGTAAAAGGTGTAGAAGAAATAGTTGCGAAAAAGATATATAATTATTTTCATGAATAAAAAATAATGCTCAAAAAAATACCAAACATATTAACTATAGGGAGAATTATAATTGTTCCTTTTTTTGTATTAGCATTTTATTTACCAGGTTTTTATGGAGATTTAACTGCGCTAATCCTTTTTATAGTCGCTTCATTTACAGATTTTTTAGATGGAATGCTAGCAAGAGTTCTGGGAGAAGAGTCTAAACTTGGAGAGCTTTTAGATCCTATTGCAGATAAAATTATTGTTGCTGCTGCTCTTATTCTTTTAGTTATGGATGGAACTATTAGACATTATGAAGTAATTGCAGCAATAATTATTTTAACAAGAGAAATTTTAATATCTGGATTAAGAGAGTTTCTTGCTAAGGGAAAAATAAAAATGCCAGTATCTAATCTAGCTAAACTTAAAACTGTTTTGCAGATGGTGTCTATAGGTTTATTACTATCTGGGGATACAGGAAATAAGATAATAAATTTTCAAGACTATAATGCTCAAACTATAGGAATATTTTTACTATGGTTATCAGCAATATTAACCCTTTATACTGGTTATGATTACATGCGAAAGGGAATAGATCATGCTATTTCAGAGGATAATAAAAATTAAGCTGCTTTTTTCTTTCTAACTAAAGCTTGATAGCTTTCATTTAAATTAATAATCGTATCACAAACTTTATAATGATTATCTGCAATACATGCAACTGGAGTAACTTCTGCTGCTGTGCCAGTTAAAAAACAACCAACAAAATTTGATAATTCTGTGGGTTTGATTTTTCTCTCATGAACTTTTATTTTTTTAGATTTTGCAATTTCAATTACTGTTCTTCTGGTAATCCCATCTAAAAATGAATCTGGTATTGGTGTGTGAATTTCGCCCTTCTGATCTTTAAAAAAAACATTAGCACCAGTTGCCTCTGCAACATTACCTTCATGATCTAGCATCAAAGAATCTGTGTATCCTTGTTTTTCTGCTTCATGTTTGGAAAGTGTACAAATCATATATAGCCCAGAAGCTTTAGTATCCCAGGGTATAGTATTTGGAGCTGGTCTCCTCCAATTAGAAATATTTAATTTTATTCCTTCAATTTTTAATTTTGGATCAAAATAAGATCCCCATTCCCAGGCTGCAATTGCTACATGAATTTTTGTTTGTTGTGCTGATATAGCCATCATTTCACTTCCTCTCCAAGCTACAGGTCTAACATATCCATTTTCAACTTTTTGAGTTGAAATAATTTTATTACTCGCAATATTAATTTGATCTTCAGTATATGGAATTTCAAAACCCATTCTTTTGGCAGAATAAAAAAACCTTGAAGTATGTTCTTCTAATTTAAATATTGAGCCATCATATACTCGCTCTCCCTCAAAAACACAGCTAGCATAATGCAATCCATGGCTCAAAACATGAAGTTTTACATTAGACCAATCTACTAATTCGCCATTGTACCATATTTTGCCAGATCTTTTATCGTAAGGTATCATTTATGAAAAATAAAAATATTACTAAAAAATATCTTTGTATCTATAATATGTCAATATAACTTACCAATAATGAAAGAGCTTCTTTATCTCAAAGACGAACAACTTATGGATTTGATAGAAAAACTTTTTGTAAGTTATCGAGAAATTTTTGCAGACTCTAGAAAGGTTTTAGACAAATATTCTATTGGATTAGCCCATAATAAAGTAATTCATTTATTATCAATGTATGAAGGTATATCTATTTCTGAATTGCTCAAAAGACTTAAGGTTACTAAGCAGAGTTTAAATAGAATTCTAAAAGACTTAATTAAGCTAGAGGCTATAGATTTTAAAAAAGATAAACAAGATACAAGAGTTAAACATGTATTTTTAAGTAAAAAGGGTGAAGAAATTTTTAATGAAATTTTTACAATTCAAAAAAAGAGGATCTATAATGCATTGTTAAATTCAAAATCTGATGAAGTTTTAAATTTTGATAATGTATTAAGTAAAATAATTAATGGATAACTTTTTAGCTCATATTTTAGTAGTTGATGATGATGAGGGAATCAGATCACTAGTAAAAAAATATCTAAGTGAAAATAAATATATGGTTAATACTGCTGAAAGTGCAGAAGATGCCTATAAAAAAATTCAAATCATTAATTTTGATCTAATAATTTTAGATATCATGATGTCTGGAAAAAGTGGATTAGAGTTTATACAAGAAAATAAAAAAAAACTTGATACACCCATTATTTTATTAACTGCTAAAGGACAGGCCAATGAAAGAGTTGAGGGACTAGAGTTAGGAGCTGATGATTATTTAGCAAAACCTTTTGAACCAAAAGAGCTTATTTTGAGAATTAAAAATATTTTGTCTAAAACAAAAAAAAATGATTTAAAAAGAGTTATAGAATTTGAAAATATTAAAATTGATCTCAATAGACAACTAATTTTTAAAAACAACCTTGAGCATAAGATTAATAATACAGAAAAAATAATATTAGAAAAAATGATAAATAATCCTGGAAAAATATTCGAACGAATGGAAATTGGAAAACTAATCGATTTAAACAAAGAAAGAT
This sequence comes from uncultured Pelagibacteraceae bacterium, assembly GCA_902559635.1. GTDB lineage: Bacteria > Pseudomonadota > Alphaproteobacteria > Pelagibacterales > Pelagibacteraceae > Pelagibacter. Next base: position 49,246 of record CACEIY010000001.1, read on the forward strand.
CGATTGATGTGATTATAACAAGACTTAGAAAAAAAATTGAATTAAATCCTAAAAACCCAAAATTTCTTCAAACTATAAGAGGAGCTGGTTATGTTTTATGGATTGAATAAATTAATAAAAAATTTATTACCTAAAAGATTATTCTATCGAGCATTATTAATTGTTGCAGTACCTGTCATTGTATTACAATTGGTTATAACAATAGTTTTTTTTGATAGCCTTTGGATAAAAACTAACAAAGGAATGACTAGAGCTTTGGTAAATGAGGTTAAAACTTTTATAGAAGCCTATAATAATGATGAATATGACAAAAATGAAATTACAAACTTATTTTCAATATACCAAGATTTAATCATTGAATATGTTGAAGATGAAAATTTTAATTTCAATTTCGATGAAAGATGGTTTAGTCCAATTGATAGAACTTTAAGAAGAGAATTAAAATCTAGATTCAAATCAGAAGAATTTTGGTTCAATACAAAAAATTATAAAGAATTAATTGATTTAAGAGTTAAATATAAATCTGGATACTTTAAATTTTTAGTTCCAAAAGACAGGGTCTCAAGTTCTTCTGCGAGATTATTTGGTTTATGGATTACTGTACCTGCATTAATTATGGTTTTTATATCTTTAATATTTTTAAAAAATCAAACTAGACCAATTACTACTTTAGCAAGAGCAGCCGAAAGATTTGGCAAAGGTGAAGAAATAGAAGAATTTAAACCTTCTGGAGCTGCTGAAATCAGACAAGCAGGATTGGAATTTGACAAAATGAGAAAAAGAATTAATCGACACCTAAACCAAAGATCTGAAATGTTATCAGGAATAAGTCATGATCTCAGAACGCCATTAACCAGAATGAAATTACAAACTGCATTCATTAAAGATAAAAATATTTCTCACAAATTAACAGAGGATATTAATGAAATGGAAAAAATGCTTAATGAATATCTTCAATTTACTAATTTATCTTATAAAGAAAAAGATGAATTATTTAATCTAAGTCAACTAATAGATGAAATAATTGAAAAATATGACAACAAAAACATTTCAAAAAATTTATCTCCAAGAGTTTATTTAAATGGAAGAAAAAATTTAATAAAAAGATGTATTAATAATTTGATTGATAATTCAATTAAATATGCAAATAAGGTTAATATTGAGCTATCCAAAAAAAATACAAATTTATTTATAAAAATAGAAGATGATGGTCCAGGTATACCTGAAGAGGAATATGATAATGTTTTTAAACCATTTTATAAAATTGATAAAAGTAGAGCAGATTCTAAATCAAGCGTAGGACTTGGTTTATCAATAGCTTCTGATATTATCCGTTCTCATGGAGGAAATATTAAACTAGAAAAATCTTCTTTAAATGGTTTGGGTGTTAAGATCTTTTTGCCCGTTTAGTTGATTTCTTTTTTTGAGAATTGAGTTTTTCAATTCTTTTTTCTAAATTCTCTACCCTTTTTGATAAAACTTCATATTCCTCTTTACTAGTTAGCTTCATTTTAAAGACAATTTCATCTCTTTTTGATTTTAATATGGTAATTAATTCATTTTTTAAATCTTTTGAGGAAATTAAACCTTGTTCAAATAATTTTGTAAATTTATCGAATATAAACTTAGAATTTTTCATATATTTATTTTATTACATAATATACTTATATCTTATTATTATTATTTATAATGTTCATTAATAATTTTGACCCAGTCGCTATAGAAATTTTTTCTCTAGAAATTCGATGGTACTCTCTATCATATATTGCTGGTATTTTAATAGGTTGGTTATTAGCTAAAAATTTATTCATCAAAGATAAAAGTATAAAAGATAAAATTGATGACTACATTACATACTTAATAGTTGGATTAATTTTAGGAGGAAGAATTGGTTATATTTTATTCTATAACCTAAACTATTATCTAGAAAACATATTAGATATGTTTAAAATTTGGCAAGGTGGAATGTCTTTTCATGGAGGACTAATCGGAATTATAATTGCAAGTTATCTATTTTCTAAAAAATATAAAGATAATGCTTTCAGATATTTAGATATAATTGCTTTAGTTGCGCCTATAGGTATTTTTTTTGGGAGGATAGCAAATTTTATAAATTCTGAATTATATGGACATGAAACCTATGTGCCATGGGCAGTTCAGTTTGTTCGGGTAGATAGTTTATATAGACACCCCTCACAACTTTACGAAGCGGCACTAGAAGGCCTATTGTTATTTATAATTTTATTATATTTTTGGAATAAAAATTATTTAGAAAAAACAGGTAAACTTTCAGGTCTTTTTTTAATTTTTTATTCTTTTTTTAGGTTCATAGTTGAATTTTTTAGAGTTCCAGATGAACAATTAGGATATCTAATATTCAATTTAACAATAGGCCAAGTCATTAGCTTAATATTTTTTATACTTGGTATAGTCTTAATATTTATTAAAAATGCCCCTCAAAAAAAATCATAAATTATCTTTAGATAAATTTATTAATTATGCACTTTATGACAAAAGAAAAGGCTACTATATGAAAAAAAATCCTTTTGGAAATGATGGAGATTTTACAACTGCACCAAACATTTCAAGATTATTTTCTGAAATGATAGCTATATGGACTATAAGTTATTGGCAAAATCTAGGTTCTCCTAAAAAATTTAATATAATTGAACTAGGTGCTGGAAATGGTGAAATGATGAAAATCATGATTGAAAGTTTTAAAAAATTTCCATTTTTTTTCACTAATTGTAATATTTATATTTATGAGATCAGCTCAAAATTGATTAAAATTCAAAAAAATAAAATTAAAGAAAAAAATGTTAAATGGGTTAAAAATTTTGACAAATTAAAAAATTCAACTTGTTTGTTTCTTGCTAATGAATTTTTCGATTCAATACCAATAAAACAATTTATTAAGGAGAAAAATAATTGGTTTGAAAAATATGTTTTTTTTACAAATGAGAATAAAGCAAAGTTTATTAAAAAAAAAATTAAGATTCAATCTCTAGAAAAAAAATTAAAATTTAATATTTCAAATCGACATAATTTTTTTGAATATTCTCCTCTAGGAGTGCAATATCTAAAAAATATTATTAAAATAATTCAAAAAAAAAATGGTGGTTTGTTAATTCTTGATTATGGATATGATAATGAATTGACAAAAAATACATTACAAGCCATATACAACAAAAAATACTCAAACATTTTAGAAAATATAGGTAATTCAGATATAACTTATAATATAAATTTTAATTTATTTAGAAAAATTGCTCAAAATTTTAATCAAATAGCTATAAATTTTTCAACTCAAAAAAAATTTTTAACTGAAATTGGTATAAAACAAAGAGCTGAGATTATTAGTAAAAACAAAACTTTTAAAGAAAAAGCTGATATTTACTATCGACTTAAAAGACTTATAGATGAAAAAGAAATGGGAAATTTATTTAAAGTAATGTTAATAAACAAACTTAATAATAATTTTCAAATAGGATTTTAAAGTTGTTTAAATCTAAAAAACTCTCAAAATTACAAAATATAAAGCATGGATTTTTTAATAAAAATGGTGGTGTTTCTAAAGGAATATATAAAAGTTTAAATTGTGGTATTGGTTCTAAAGATAATAAAAAAGATGTTAAAAAAAATCTCAAAATTGTAAAAAATAAAATTTGCAAAAAATCTAAAGAGATTTTTATGGTAAAACAAATTCACAGTAATAAATTTATTTTTATTAATGAAAAATCAAAAATTACCAATAGAAGTAAAAAAGTGGATGCTATAATTACTAATCAAAAAAATTTTCCTATAGCAATCCTAACTGCAGATTGTGTCCCAATTCTAATTTATGATAATAAAAAAAATATGATTGCTGCAGTTCATGCTGGATGGAAAGGAGCCTATAATGGTATTATTAAAAATGTTATAAATTTCATGTTTAAACAGGGTTGTAAGTCTATAAATACAACTGTTGCAATTGGTCCAAGTATATCTAAGAATAGCTATGAAGTTCAAAAAGACTTTAAAAATAAATTTGTTAAAAAAGACAAAAAAAATATAAATTTTTTCAAAGATAGTAATAAAAAAATCTATTTTGATTTACCTAATTATGTAAAAACTCAAGTTAAACTACACAAAATTAAGAATATAGATTTTTTAAAGAAAGACACTTTTATCAAAAAAAATAATTTTTTTAGTGCAAGACAATCAATAAAGTTTAAACATAATGATTATGGTAGAAATATTTCAATAATTGTGATAAATTAAATTTTTTTCATGAAATTATTGACTGGAAATAGCAACAAATTATTAAGCAAAAAAATTGCTAAATTTCTAAAATCTAAACTTGTTAACTCTAGTATAAGAAAATTTTCTGATGGAGAAATATATGCTGAGATAAATGAAAACATTAGAGGTAATAGCATTTTTATACTTCAATCTATTTCATCTCCGGCAAATGATAATTTAATGGAATTATTGCTTTGTATAGATGCCTTAAAAAGATCTTCAGCTAAAAATATAACTGCTGTAATTCCTTATTTTGGATACGCAAGACAAGATAGAAAAGTTGCACCAAGAACTTCAATATCAGCAAAACTAGTTTCAAATTTAATTACAAAAGCTGGTGCAGATAGAGTTGTAACTGTAGATTTACATGCAGGTCAAATTCAAGGGTTTTTTGATATACCGGTCGACAACTTATTTTCTACTCCCATTTTTGCAAGACATGCTAAAAAAAAGATAAAAAGTAAAAATATTATTTGTGTTGCACCAGATGTTGGTGGAACTGAAAGAGCAAGAGCACTAGGAAAAGCTCTAAATGTTGGACTGGCTATTGTTGATAAAAGAAGACCAAAACCAGGACAGTCTCAAGTTATGAATGTGATAGGAAATGTAAAAAATAAAACATGTATTATAGTAGATGATATCATAGACTCTGGAGGCACTATCGTTAATGCTGCTAAGGCACTTAGAAATAGGGGCGCTAAGGAGGTTTATGTTTATATTACGCATGGAGTGTTAAGCGGAGAAGCTGTTAAAAAAATCAAAAATTCTTTAATTAAAAATTTAGTTATTACAGACACTATAGATAATAGTGAAAAAATTAAAAATGTTAAAAATATCGAGGTTTTATCAATTTCAAGCCTAATGGGAGAAGCAATTAAAAGAATTTCTAACTCAACTTCAGTCTCAGATTTGTTTAAATAATTAACTTGAGTAATTAAAAACATATGCTAAAAGCCTATGTTTTTATGAATTCATTAGAAGCAAACATCAGAAATAATAAAACTAAAGGTGAATTAAATGCCATTAGAAATAATGATGAAGTTCCTGCAATAGTTTATGGGGGTAAAGAGCAGAACGAAAAAGTTTCTATATCTAAAAAAATTTTAAAATCATCAATTGATAAAGAAAACTTTTTATCCAGCATCATTACTTTAAAAGTTGATGGTAAAAGCCAAAATGTTTTACCAAGGGAAGTAATTTATGATGTTTTATCTGATGAACCTATTCATGTTGATTTTTTAAGAATTGTTCCAGGTGTCAAAATTAAAATAGAAATTCCAGTTGAATTCATAAATCATGAGACGTCTCCTGGTTTAAAACGTGGTGGTGTATTGAATATTGTAAGAAGAAAAGTTGAACTTAACTGTCCAAGTGAAAAAATTCCTGAAAAACTAACTATTGATCTTGATGGAGTAGATATAGGTGAAAGCTTTAAAATTTCATCTGTTAAATTAGATCCAGAAGTAGTCCCTACTATTCAGGGAAGAGACTTTGTAATCGCTACTTTAGCTGCACCAACTGTTATGAAAGAACCAGAAAAACCGACTGAAGCTGAAGCGGCAGAAGGTGAAGAAGGAGCTGAAGGTGCAGAAGAAGCAGCAGAGGGAGAAAAACCAGCTACAGAAGGTGACAAAAAAGAAGGTGATGATAAAAAGCCTACTGATAAAAAACCTCCTGAAGAAAAAAAATAATCAATTAAGTTGAAATTAAAATTCCAATAAAAATCATATGCTTTTATTTGTAGGTCTTGGCAATCCAACATCCGATAGTGAAAATAATCGACATAATATAGGTTTTAAGGTTATTGACTCAATTAATAAAAAATTTGGTTTATCAAAACAAAAACCAAAATTTAAAGGTCTGTTAACAACAGGCAACATTGAAGATGAAAAAATTTATGCAATCAAACCGTTAACTTTTATGAATAACTCAGGAATATGTATTAGAGAATTATTAGAATATTTTAAAATTGATGTAGAAGATGTAATTGTTTTTCATGATGATTTAGATGTCGATTTTGGAAAAATTAAAGCAAAATTTGGTGGTTCAGACGCTGGACATAATGGAATTGCTTCTATCGACAAATTTATAGGTAAAGATTATTCAAGAGTAAGAGTAGGCATAGGTAAACCAAAAACTAAAATGGAAGTTAGCGATTATGTATTACAAAATTTTGATGCAGAAGAAACTGCTAGTATTGAAAAAATATTAGAAAATATCACTGACTCAATTTCAATTTTAATAAAAAAGAAATTAGATTTATTTTCTAGTACTGTTAATAATAAAAAATGAGTTTTAAATGTGGTATAGTCGGTTTACCTAATGTTGGTAAATCCACATTATTTAATGCATTAACAAATTCTAACAAAGCTCAAGCAGCAAATTTTCCTTTCTGTACTATAGATCCAAATGTAGGAATTGTTTCAGTTCCTGATATTAGATTAAATAATTTAGCCAAAATATCAAAATCTAAAAAAATAATTAATACAACAATATCCTTTGTTGATATTGCTGGCCTAGTAAAAGGTGCTTCTAAGGGTGAAGGCTTGGGTAACAAGTTTTTATCTCATATTAGAGAAGTTGATGCTGTTATTCACATGATTAGATGTTTTGACTCTGAAGATATTCAAAATGTAAATCCAACAATTGACCCCATCCGAGATCTAGAAATAATTGAAACTGAAATGATGCTAGCAGATTTAGAATCTATTCAAAAAAGATTAGAAAAAAATAATAAAAAAAACATAGATGAAGAACAATTAAAAATATTAGAAATTGCTCTTGATTATATAAACAATGATAAAGATTTAGCGATTTTAAAAAATCAATTTAATAAAAAACAATTAAACCAAAGTGGATTATTAAATGTAAAACCTAAAATTTTTGTATGCAACGTAGATGAACAGAGTATAAAAGATGGAAATAAATACACTAAAGAATTTATCTCTAAATATGGAGAGGAAAATACATTAATAGTTTCTGCTGATATAGAAAATCAAATTAATGAATTAGAAAATGATGAGAAAAAAAAGTATATGGAAATGATTTGTTTAAAAGAAACAGGTTTAAACCTTTTAATCCAAAAAGGGTATAAAATTCTTGATTTAAATACTTATTTTACTTCTGGTCCTGAAGAAACTAGGGCTTGGACAATTGAAAAAAATTGCACTGCTCCAAAAGCTGCTGGGGAAATTCATTCAGATTTTGAAAAAGGATTTATTAAAGCAGAAACAGTTTCTTATAAAGATTTTATTACAAATGATGGATGGGTAAATTCTAAAACAAATGGTAAAATAAGATTAGAAGGTAAAGACTATGTTGTAAAAGATGGAGATATTTTAAACTTTCGATTCAACACGTGACCATATCTTTTTCATGCTAAAATAAACTAATACAGTTAGTATAATTAAGTAAACTATTGCTTTAAAGCCCATTCGATGTCTTGTTTCTAAATGAGGTTCTGCAGCCCACATCAAGAACGTTGTTACATCTTTTGACATTTGTTCAACTGAGGCCTCGGTACCATCCCCATATTCAATTAAGCCTTCCGAAAGTGGAGCTGACATTTTAATTTGGTTACCATACATATACTTATTATAATAAACTCCATCATCTAAAATCATTCCATTAGGAGGATCATCATATCCTAAAAGTAAAGAATAGATATAATCCGCACCTCCTTTTCTCGCTTTTGCTAATACAGACATATCAGGAGGATATGCTCCTCCATTAGCAGCTTGAGCAGCCTTATCATTTTCATATGGCATCAAAAATTTATCAGATAACTTTCCTGGTCTAGTAAACATTTCACCATCAGCGTTTGGCCCATCAGTAATTTCAAAAGAAGCTGCAATAGCCTTTGCTTGTTCAATAGAAAATTCAGGTCCACCTTTTTCACTTAAGTTTCTATAACTTAAATATTTCATTGAATGACATGCAGCACACACCTCTGAATAAACCTGATATCCTCTTTGCAAAGATCCACGATCAAATTTTCCAAATAAACCGTTAAAACTCCAATCAATTTTTATAAGGTCAGTTTTTTCAGCTGCCCTTACTTGATAGCTTCCAATCAATAATAAAAAAATTAAGTAAGTAATTGTTACAATTTTTTTCACAATATTAATTTAAACTTTCTTTTCTTTTAATAAGCCCTGGATTTGGAGATCCGCCAAGGACTGGTTCTGTAATACTTAAAGGTACAGGTATTGTTTTCTCTCTGTATCCTAAAATTGGTAATACTATTAAAAAATGTATAAAATAATATGTTGTAGCCACTCTAGCTACTAACAAATAAAGTCCTTCAGCTGGCATTGCTCCTACGTATCCTAAAATTAAAACATCTATAACTAAGATCCAATAAAACTGTTTGTATAAAGGCCTAAATACTGCAGATCTAATTTTTGAAGTATCTAGCCAAGGCAAAATTACTAACACAAAAATTGCTGCAAACATGGCTATAACGCCTAATAATTTATCAGGTACAGATCTCAAAATTGCATAAAAAGGTAATAGATACCACTCTGGAACAATATGAGCTGGTGTTACCATTGGGTTTGCTTCAATATAGTTGTCTGCATGTCCTAAGATGTTAGGTGAATAAAAAACGAAAAAAGCAAACACAATCATAAACATTAACAAAGCAAAACCATCTTTAATAACGATATAGGGATGAAACGGAACTGTATCTTTTGAAGGTTTTTTAATATCAATTCCAATTGGATTGTTATTTCCAGGAACATGTAATGCCCAAATATGAAGAACTACTAATCCAAGAATTAAAAACGGCAACAAATAATGTAGAGCATAAAATCTTGTAAGAGTAGGGTTATCTACTGCAAAGCCTCCCCATAACCAAGCAACTATACCTTCTCCAACAAACGGAATTGCACTAAACAAATTTGTAATTACGGTAGCTCCCCAAAAACTCATCTGTCCCCATGGAAGTACATAACCCATAAAAGCTGTAGCCATCATTAAGAAGTATATAATCATTCCAATAATCCAAATTACTTCTCTCGGAGACTTATAAGAACCGTAATACAATGCTCTAAAAATGTGAATGTAAACTGCCAAAAAAAACATCGAAGCACCATTGGCGTGAACATATCTTATTAACCAACCATAATTAACATCCCTCATTATATGTTCAACACTTGCAAAGGCTAAATCTGAATCAGCGATATAATGCATTGCTAAAGTTAATCCAGTAACTATTTGAGTAATTAAACAAAAAGTTAATATTCCTCCAAAAGTCCACCAATAATTTAAATTTTTAGGAGTTGGATATTCAGCAAGGTGATTGGAAAGAGTTAATAAAGGTAGACGGTCGTTAAACCATTTTCCTAATTTAGAACTGGGTTGATAGTCATGATCACTCATAAATTATTCTTTATCCAATTTTAATTGTGTTAACATTTAAAAATTCATATTTTGGAACTTCCATGTTTGTTGGAGCAGGTCCTTTTCTTATTCTACCTGATGTGTCGTAGTGAGAACCATGACATGGACAAAACCATCCGTTATAGTCACCTTTATCATTTAAAGGCACACATCCTAAGTGAGTACAAATACCAAGCATCACTAACCACTCTGGATCCTTCGCTCTATCCTCATCTTTTTCAGGATGTTTTAATTCTTCCATTTTAACTGCCTTTGCCTCAGCTATTTCATCTTGAGTTCTTCTTCTAATAAAAACTGGTTTACCTCTCCAAAGTACGGTTATTGTATTTCCTGGTTCAACTGAACTAACATCGACCTCAGTGCTTGCCAATGCCTTAACAGATGCATCTGGATTCATTTGGTCAATTAATGGCCATGCTACTGCACCTACACCAACTACACCTAGTGCATATGTTGCTGTAAATAAAAATTCTCTTCTTTTTGGTTTTTTTTCAGACATGTATAAAATTTAAGTTTTGTTTATTTAATATATAATTTCATATAATAAAATAGTATTTTTTCCATAGATAGAATGACACACGAATACTCACGAGAAGACATAAAAATTGCATTGTTTGAACCTGATATACCTCAAAATACTGCTGCAATTATAAGAACTTGCGCTTGTCTAGGGGCAAAACTAGAAATTATTGAACCGTGTGGTTTTTTACTAACTGACAAGAGATTTAAAAGAGTTGTAATGGACTACCTTAATGAAGACGATATAAAAATTTATAAAAGTATAGATGATTTTTTTAAAGCTAAAAAAAATCAAAGAATTATATTGATGACAACAAAAGCTTCTGTAAGTTATCATTCTTTCAAATTTAAGAAAGGAGACACAATTTTATTTGGGCGTGAAAGCGCAGGTGTACCAAAAGAAATACATAAGCTAATTAAAAATAGACTAAAAATACCTATGGAGAAAAATAAGAGATCATTAAATATTGCATCCTCAGTTGCAATAATAGTGGCTGAAATTTTAAGACAAATTAGATGGATTTGAATATTAAAAAAGATTTAACAAGTAATTGGTTTAAATTATTACAAGACGCATTTTGTTACGATATAGATAAATTAGAAAATAATAGAGCAACATTTCAATCAACTACATGGAAGAGAAATTCAAAAAAAGATGAAGGAGGTGGTGAGTATCGAATTTTAAGAAACGGAAAAGTTTTTGAAAAAGTTGGTATAAATTTTTCAAAAGTATATGGAAAATTTCCAAAAAAATTTCAGATAAATATTCCTGGCGCTAAAAAAGATCCAAGATTTTGGGCCTCTGGGATTTCTGTAGTGATGCATATGAAAAATCCTTTAATTCCTGCTATGCATTTTAATACAAGGTATATCTGTACTACTCAACAATGGTTTGGAGGAGGCATGGACTTTACGCCTTCTAAAAAAGATAATCTTGAAAAAAAAAATATTCACAAAAACCTTAAAACTATGTGTAACAGACATAATAAAAATTATTATAAAAAATATAAAAAATGGTGTGATAAATATTTTTATTTACCTCATCGAAATGAACCTAGAGGAGTCGGTGGAATTTTCTTCGATTACAAAAATGATAGTTTCGAAAAAGATTTTAAATTTGTCAGAGATGTAGGAATAACTTTTCAAATGTTATTTAATGAAATAATTAAAAGAAAATTAAAAAAAAAATGGACTTTAAAAGATAAAGAGTCACAATATATTAAAAGAGGAAGATATGCTGAATTTAATCTGCTTTATGATAGAGGGACAAAATTTGGATTACAAACAGGTGGAAATGTTGAAGGAATTTTAATGTCTCTTCCTCCATTAGCAAAATGGAAATAAAATGGATAAAGAACCAATTACCATAAACTGTTTTAAAAAACTAAAAGAAGAATTAGTTTTTTTAAAAGAAAAAAAAAGACCAGAAATTATTGCTGCAATTTCAGAAGCTAGATCTCATGGAGATCTAAAAGAAAATGCTGAATATCATGCCGCTAAAGAAGAACAATCACATAACGAAGGAAGAATTGCAGAGATAAATGATATTATTGCTAGGGCAAATGTGATTGATGTTACAAAGATTAATAATGAAGGTAAGGTAATTTTTGGATCCACAGTATTTTTAGAAAATTTAGATACTAATGAAAAAATAGACTACAAAATAGTCTGTAAAAATGAAGCAGATATAAAACAAAAACTAATATACTTTCAATCTCCAATTGGACGAGGTTTGATTGGAAAAAATAAAAATGATCTAGTAGAAATTAATACTCCCGCAGGTATTAAAAACTTTGAAATTAAAGACGTTAAATATATTTAACGACTTATAATTTTATTAATTTGTTTATCAGATAATTCAAAATTATTATTTACCCACTCTTCTTCAATCATTTTAATCTTATTTCCTAAAGTTTTTCCTTCAGGAATATTATACTCTGACATCAAAGTTTGAGCACTAATAGGCATGGTTGGCATAACTTTAGATTTAAAAGTTTCAAGTAAATTAATCAAATTTTTATCAATTTTTTTTGAAACAAATAATTTATAACTTAAAATATCTATCACAGCTTGTTTGCCATTATAATAAAATAGTTTATTTAAACTTTTTTCAGAAAATGATTTACTAGTTATCTTATCATTAAAAAAATGATTAATAATTTTTAATCTTTTTTGGTTTTTTTTAGAAATATTGAATTTATACATAAAAAATTCTAAATTATCAGACTCATCTATGATCAATAACGAAAGTAAAAAAATAATATCACATTCATCTAATTTTTTTTTAGCAAAAAAATTTAAATTTTTAAAAATCTTTATTTTTTTTAATTGAGGAAAAATAATTTCAATTAGTTCAGTAGATAATTTATCATTGGAAAGTTTTTCTAAAACTTTAGATTTTATAAATTTTTTAAGTTCATCAAATAATCTATCTTTTGATAAATTTGAAATTCCACTTAAATTTTTTCTTAAAATTTTTAATATTTCTTGATCATGCTTATGCTTAGAATAAATTAAAAAAAATCTTAAATAACGAAGTATTCTTAAATAGTCTTCTTTAATTCTTTCCTCTGGATCTCCAATAAATTTAACTATTCCATTATCTAAATCTTTTTTACCATTAAAAGGGTCAAATAAATTACCATTGGCATCTGCATAAATTGAATTAATAGAAAAGTCTCTTCTTGAAGCATCTTTTTTCCAGTCAATAGAAAATTTAACTTCTGCATGTCTCCCGTCAGTATCAATATCTTCTCTTAAACTAGTGATTTCAAATTTATAATCTTCAATAACAACAGTAATAGTACCATGCTCGATTCCCGTTTCATAAAAATTAATATTATTTTTTTTTAATGCAGAACTTACTTCTTTAGGATTTAAATTAGTTGCTAAATCTATATCGTCTACTTTTTCTTTATTGATTATTTTTCTAACACAGCCACCAACATATCTAATTTCACTAGTACCTGAATGATTATTTATTGCATTAAAGATTTTACTAGCTGGCGTATTCACAGTTAAATCTTTTATAGCTAAGGAAATATAGTCTAGATTATTTGAGCGTAATAAAATTTTATCTAAAAGTTTATTCATAATTGGCTGGGGCGCTAGGATTCGAACCTAGGATGCAGGTACCAAAAACCCGTGCCTTACCGCTTGGCTACGCCCCAATATTACATCCATATAACACAATAAAACTAAATTTAAATAGTTATTGCTGTTTTACACCAGTATTTTCGAAAATGTTTTTTAACTTTTTTTTCAGCCTGTTTACATAATTTACTTGAAGAAAAATAAGCAATCATAGCTGAGCCTGAGCCTGTCATTCTAACTAATTTAACATTTGGCAACTTTTCTAAAAATACTTTTAATAATTTAAGTTTTGGATAAATTTTAAAAGCAATTGACTCTAAATCATTACTCATTTTTTTTAATTCGAAATAACTGAATAATTCTTTCTTAGGATTATTAAATTTTGAGCTATTAAATTTTTTTACTTTTGAATAAATTTGTTTAGTTGAGCATCCAAAATTTGGCTTAATAACTAAAACATTCTTATTTTTTATAGCTGAAATTTTATAAATAGCACCATTTGATTTTAATATTAAATTTTTAGAACTCATGCCCAAAATAACATCTGAGCCTATAAAATTTGTTATTTTTAAAATTTTTTTTTGACTTATCTTAATATTTTGTTTTTTTATCAAAAATTTTAAAATAGTAGCAGCATTCATTGAGCCTCCACCTAGTCCAGCTTTAGAGGGAATATTCTTTTCAATTTTAATTTCATATTTTTTATCTTTAAGTAATTTTTTTTTATCAAGAATTTTTAATAATTTTGATATTGTATTTATTTTTCCAATGTTTTTTGAAAATTTTCCAGTAAACTTTATTATATGTTTTTTTTTATCGATCTCTTTAATTAATATTTCATCGCTCAAGCTTAAAAAAGATATAATGCTCTCTATTTTGTGAATTAAAAATGATTTCCCTACAATATTCAATGCTAAATTTATTTTAGCAAATGATTTTATTTTCCAATAACCATTCAAGATTTTTCAAGTCCTATAATTAATTTATTATTAATTTTATTAATTAGTTCCTCCTCAGCATCTTTCATTTCTAAAACCATTGACCAAAAGTATCTAGCTTGAATTTTTCTATCTAATTGCCACAATATATCTCCATAATGATCATTAACTATTGGGTCTTCTGGCATTAGCTCCACTGCTCTTTTTAAAAATTTTTCAGCCTTAATAAAATCATCAGTTAAATAATAAGCCCAACCAATAGAATCTATAATGTAAGGATCGTTACTTTCACTTGCATAGGCTTTTTCTAACATTTGAATGGCTTCATCTATTTTATAATCTCTTTCAAGCCATGAATAAGCAAGATAGTTTAAAACATAGGCGTCATTTGGTTTTATTTTTAATGAATGTAACAAATCTTTATCAGCGTTTTCATAATCTTTTAATCTCTCATAAGTGCCTCCTCTTCGATATAATAAATCTGATTTTAATTCAGAATTTTCATCTAAAGAATTAATAATTAAAGAATAATGTTGAATAGCTTCATTATATTTTTTTGATTTTTTATAAAAATTAGCAACATCAAATATAAATTTATTGTTTGGATTTTCAATTTGTTCAAATTTTGAGGTAATATAATTTAATCCTTCATCTTGATTTCCAGTTTTAGATATAATTTGAGATTCTTTTTTTATTCTATACCAATAATAAAAGTCTTGATCTTTTTCAAAATTATTCAAAACTTCTTTAGCTTTTTTATAATTTCCATTTAAGTATAAATTTTCAACGACAAGAGACAAATTAAATATAAACTTAGGGTTCAAGTAAATTGAAAGACCTAAATAAAAATTCGATTTTTCGAATTCATCTTGGGAAGAATAAATGTTAGAAATTAAAAATAAAAATTCCCCTATAACATCATTAAAATTTTTACATGAAAATATTTTATTAAATTTTTTAAATTCCCTTCCATCAAACCAGCTTTTTCCCTGTGATATCAATAAAGTTGAATTAACATAATCCAGGTCGTTAATTATAATTTCTGCTTTTCCTAATTTATTATTTTCTATTAAATGAGTTAAGTAAAAATAGATATAACGTGAATAGTCAGCTTCACTATTATTGATTAAATTAGAAAAAAAAGTATCTGTGTTTTTATCTCCTAAATAGCATCTTTGAAAAGTTTCGTTGATTAAAGTAAAATTACCAAAATTTTCTTTAGACTTTAAAATTTTCTTTTCATTAAAAACATGAAGATACTGTTTTAAAGAATTTAAAATAATATAATCATATCTGTCTTTTTGTAATAATTCAGGAACTTCAGATAATATTTCAATTGCTTTGTCCAAATTATTTTTTTTTAGACTATCCAGAGCTAACAATAAATATGCTTCAAAAAAATTTGAATTTGTTTTTTCCCTATTTAATTTAATGTAATTAATTGATTGAGCTACTTTATTATCTAAAACTAGAGACATCACTAATTTTTCTAAATAAGGATCATGTCTATTAAGTAAAATTTTAGATGAATTTAAATAATTTAAAGCTTTAGAATTATCTTTATTTTCAAACGCAACTATTCCTGAAAAATATTTAGATATATTGACAGCATTAAAATCATTTGAATTATTACTTTTAGATAATAAAGGACTTTGATAGAATAAAAGAAAGATTAGAATTATTTTAATTTTTTTGCTAAACATTTTAATATGATTAAAAATCTCTTATTTAGATTATGACATATAAAGAGGAATTAATAAATTCAATAGAAACCAATTTTGTTTTTAGCAAAAAACCAATAAATAGATTTAAATTTAGTGATACAAATATTGTTAAAAATAATTTGATTAAAATTGAACAAATAAATCATCTAAAAAAACTAATAAATTCAATCGAAAATTGTAATTTGAGAGAAAATTCGAAAAATTTAATTCTTGGTGATGGAAATATTGATAGCCCTATTATGATAGTAGGTGAAGCACCAGGTTCAGAAGAGGACAAAAATAGCAAAACATTTCAAGGGGAAGTTGGTTTACTTCTAAAAAAGATGCTACTTGCAATTAATATTAATAAAGAAAATGTATATTCTAGTTATGCAATAAATTTTAGACCACCTGAAGATAGAAAACCTACATCTCAAGAAATAAAAAGATATTCTGTATTTTTGAAAGAACATATATCTATTATTGATCCAAAAATTTTAATTTTGTTCGGCAGTACTGCCATGGAATCAGTCTTAGCATCTAGCTCAAAAATTTCTAATGAACGAGGTAAATGGAAAGAAATTATTTTAAAAAACAAAACATATCCACTTATAATTACTTTTAATCCTTCTTACTTAATTAGATTTCCAGAAAATAAGAAATATTCATGGAAAGATCTTAAGAAAATAAAACAAAAAATTGTAGATTTAAAAATCAAAATTTAATGAAAATTATTGCTGGTGTTGATGAGGTTGGCAGAGGAAGTCTAATTGGGCCAGTCTATGCAGCGGCAGTAATTTTAAATAAAACCATTAATATAAAATCTTTAAAAGATTCTAAAAAGTTAAATAAAGAAAAAAGGGAATTTTTGGCCAATTATATAAAAAAAAATTCAATTTGGGCCATTGGAAAAGCATCAAATAAAGAAATTGACAAAATTAATATCTTACAGGCTAGTTTGTTAGCTATGAAAAGAGCAATAAATAAATTAAAAAAAAAACCTTCACATATCTTAGTTGATGGAAATAAACTTCCAGATCTAAAGAATTTTAAAATGAAAGCAATTATAAAAGGTGATCAAAAAATACCTTCAATTTCTGCAGCTTCTATTATTGCTAAAGTTTCTAGAGATAACTTTATAATTTCACTTGCTAAAAAAAACTCAGGATATTATTGGCATCAAAATTTTGGATATGGTACAAAAAAACACTTGGGTGCTATAAGAAAACTTGGATTTAGTAGACATCACAGAAAGAGCTTTGCTCCAATGAAAAAATAAGTTTCACGTGGAAACACAATATATTGTTATCATTTAAGGACTTCACACTAATCCAGTCCAAATAATTCAATCCTAGGTTGACCACAGAATCTTTTTGGAGTCTAATTATTTTTTATAAATGTATTTTGATCTAAAAAATAAATTAGTTAATGGTGATAGTCTACAAGAATTAAAAAAAATTCCTGATGAAACTTTTGATTTAATATTTGCTGATCCACCATACAACCTGCAATTAAAAAATGAACTTACAAGACCAGATAGATCGAAAGTAAGTGCTGTAAATGACAAGTGGGATCAATTTGAAAATTTTAAAAAGTATGATGATTTTACTTATTCATGGTTGAGTGAATGTAAAAGAATATTAAAAAAAAATGGAGCTATTTGGGTAATTGGTAGTTATCACAATATCTTTAGAGTTGGGACAGCAATTCAAAATTTGGGTTTTTGGATTTTAAATGACGTCATTTGGAACAAAAAAAACCCCATGCCAAATTTTAGAGGAACACGTTTCACGAATGCCCACGAAACTTTAATTTGGGCATCTAAGTCTGAAAAATCCAAATACACTTTTAATTATCAATCCTTAAAATGTTTAAATGACGATCTTCAAATGAGATCCAATTGGGATTTACCGATTTGTAATGGTTCTGAAAGACTAAAAAAGAATGGTAAAAAAGTCCATTCTACTCAAAAACCTGAAGCTCTGCTTCACAGAATTTTATTAGCAACTTCAAATAAAAATGATTTAGTTTTAGATCCTTTTTTAGGATCAGGAACAACAGCAACAGTTGCAAAAAAATTGGGTAGAAATTATTACGGAATTGAAAAAGAAAAAACCTATTTTAAAGCTGCCGAACAAAGATTAAAGAAAGCAAAAACTATAGAAGATAATTATTTAGATACTTTGCAAAATGGTAGATCTAAGCCGAGAATACCTTTTGGATCATTGGTTGAATTAGGAATAATTAAACCAGGAACTACTATTTTTGATAATAAAAAGAAAATCAGTGCAAAAATTATGGCTGATGGCAGTATCAAACATGCTCAAACTGAAGGTTCAATCCATAAAGTAGCAGCTACAATTTTAGGTGCTGAAAGCTGTAATGGGTGGACTTACTGGCATTGTAAAATAGGAAGTAGCATTGTTCCTATTGATAATTTGAGACAAAAATTCCTTCACAAAAGTTATCTGTAAATTTTACCAAGATAACTATCTAAAAATTTTTTATTTTTTACTAATCTTTTTAAAAAAATATTTCTAACAAATATATTTAAAGGATTAGATAAATGAAAAGCAAATTGATTTAATTTTGAACGATTATTTACCATTTTTGTTTTTTTAACTCTATTTCTGAAAAAATTACTTTCAGTATTATTCTCTATGCTCTCAAATAATTCATATGCGCCTTCTATTGATTGTGATGCACCTTGAGCAAATGATGGTGGAAAAGCAAAAAAAGCATCTCCTATTAAATGAATATTATTGTTTTTAACTTTGAAAAAATCATGGCTGATAAATACTGGGTATATCTTTAGATCCTTAATATTATTAAAAAATTCTCTATTTACGTGAGAAACTTTATCTAAAATCTTATTAATAAAAATATCGTCATTAAACAACGAGTGATTTTTTTGCTCATCGTCTGAAAGTTTAAATTTCATTACAGCTATAAAGTTTAAATCTCCATCAGGAGAAACTGGATAAATAACATAGTGAAAATTTGAACCTAAAAACAATGAAATGTTTTTTTTATCAGTCATGTTTGAGGAGCTTGGTATTATTCCTCTAATAGCTAACGTATCATTAAATTTTGGTTCAGTTTGATTTTTTGATAACAAATTTTTACTCTTTGAAAAGACACCATCTGAAATAATTAAATAGTCAAATTCATGAATTTCATTATTTTCAAAAGTGATTTTAACGATTTGATCATGTTGTTCTATCTTTAGAATAGTGTGGTCAAATTTTATTTCTTTTTCTAAATCTTTTTTCAAAAAATTAATAAGTGATGATCTTTTAAGAGTAGTATATTTACAATTTTCAGTATTAAAATCTGATATATTTAACTCACATATCTTATTAGAATTTTTAACTGAGTAAAAATTGATTTTATCTGGATTAAATTTCTCATTATTTTCTAATTTATCAAACTGAATTTTATTTAAAAGTTTGATGCTGTTGACAGATAATTGAATACCGTAACCTTCTTTTAAATTAATTGAGTTATTTCTCTCAAAGATAGTTACTTGATACTTTTTATTTCTCTTAAATAAATTAGCAATGAATAGCCCTGAAATACCAGCACCAATTACAGCTACTTTTTTCATTAATTTTTTTCTAAATATTTGACCACTTTTTTAGTAAATGTTGGAAGCATATAATTGTCTAATTTTCTTTTGTCAAACCAATAAGATAAAGGAAATCTTTTTGCATTTTTGAGATATTGAATTTTTATATTCATATTCATGTTTGACATTTTAAAATTAAGATTTTCATTAAAATTTTTTGGCTTATACAGTTCTTCCATGGGAAAAATTGGTAAATTTTTAAGAAAATTAAACTTTGTATTTTTAACTAACAAGTATTTTTGATTTTTTTTATAAACTTTAAGAATAAAATATTTTTCTTTATTCTTTTTTGTAATTTTAGCTAAATCAAAATCTTTCTTTTTGTAAGACTTACAACTTTTTGGGATTGGACATCCACTACATTCAGGATTTTTTGGTTTACATATTATTGCTCCTAATTCCATCAAAGCTTGAGCATAATCACTTGCTCTTGATGAAATTCCAAAAATAGTTTTTTTTTGTATTAGATTATCTTTTTGTATTTCTTTATCTTTTTTTAAATAAAGATATCTTTTTAAAACCCTTTCAATGTTTCCATCTAAAGGAATGTAAGATTTGTTAAAAGCAATAGCTAAGATCGCATTAGCAGTGTAATTACCGATACCAGGTAAAGATATTAAATCCTCATAATTATTTGGAATTTTTCCATTATATTTACTAATTATGATTTTAGCAGTTTTTTTTAGATTTCTTACTCTTGAATAATATCCAAGACCCTCCCAAAGTTTTATCAATTCTCTATCCTGGATTGTTGAAAGTTTTTTAAGATTTGGAATTTTATTTATAAATCTATTAAAATAAGGAATTACAGTTACGACCTGTGTCTGCTGCAACATAAATTCACTTATCAATGTATAATAATGTTTTTTTGATTGTGAAACATTTTTTCGCCACGGTAATGATCTTTTATTTAAATCATACCAATTAAGAATTTTTTTTGTTATTATTTGGTCTTTCATATGCAATTTAAAAAATATACTAATCAGAGAACATCGAGCATTCAAGGCTTAAGATCTTTTAAAGACACTTTGCCGAAAAATATTAAAAAGATAATTGTAAAAAAAGGTCATATCTATTCTGAAACATTGAATAATTGGAAATATATTGTCGGAGAAAATTTATTTAAGTTTTGTTACCCTAAATCATTTAAAAATTCAAATAAGTTTGGGGTCAGTACTTTGTCAATAATGGTAAAAAGAGGTCATGAAGTTGATTTGGAGTATTCCAAAAAAGAAATTCTTGATAAAATGAATAGTTTTTTTGGATATACTGTTGTTGAAAAACTTAAGTTAACTAGTTTTGATGATGAAAACAATTTTTTTACAAAAAAAAATAATCAAAAAGATAATGTGACAAATATTAGATACAAAAAAAAGATAGAAAGTGTTAAAAATGAAAAAATTAAGAAATCATTACTTGAATTAACTAAAGTATTTAAACAAAAATGAAAAAAATTTTCTTAATCCTAATCCTTTTTTTAGGATCAGTAACTTATACAAATGCTGAAATTAAAAGAATAATTTCAGGAAATTCAAATGCTAAGATAACAATAATTGTTTATGAATCTCTAACTTGCAGTCATTGTGCAGATTTTCATAAAAATGTTTACCCTCAATTGAAAAGAGATTATCTTGATACTGGATTAGCAAAAATAGAGTTTAGACATTTTCCTTTAGATATTGCAGCACTGAATGCATCAAAAATTGCTCAATGCAAACAAGATCAAAGTTTAGAAATTCTTGAAAGCTTATATTCTAATCAACAAGAATGGATAAGAGGAAATACAGTAGAACAAGTGAATGAGAGTCTTAAAAAATTTATCAAAAAAGCTGGTTTTGAAGTTGATTTTGAAAAATGTATTAATGATAAAAAAATTGAAGATTTCATTTTAAATGATCGAATCGATGGAGCTAAAAAGTTTAAAGTAAATGCTACTCCTACGATAATTATTAATAATGAAAAGTTTGAAAATTCCCTTAATTACAAAAATTTAAAAAAAACTCTAGAAAAACTGATATAAGTTAATGCATGGAGTTTAAAAAAATCCAACTTAATGGATTTAAATCTTTTGCTGATAAAACAAATTTCTTAATTGAAGAAGGTCTCACTGGAATTGTTGGGCCTAATGGATGTGGAAAATCAAACATTGTAGAATCTTTAAAATGGGCAATGGGCGAAACATCTGCAAAGAGTATGAGAGGATCTGGAATGGAAGATGTGATATTTTCTGGAACCTCTAACAAAGCATCAAAAAATATCGCAGAAGTTTCTATAACAGTTGAAAATGAAAATAATGAAGGACCTATTCAATATCGAGAATTAGATGAAATTTGTATTAGAAGAAAAATTGAAAAAGACAAAGGTTCAAAATTTTATATTAACGACAAAGAAGTCAGAGCAAGAGATGCTCAAATGTTTTTTGCAGATCTATCAACTGGAGCTCATTCTCCATCAATAATAAGCCAAGGCAGAATAGGAGCACTAGTAACTGCAAAACCAACTGATAGAAGAGCTATCCTGGAAGAGGCAGCTGGAATTTCTGGTTTGCACGTTAGAAGGCATGAAGCTGAATTAAGACTAGGAGCAGCAGAAAATAATTTAAAAAGAGCAGACGAATTAAGAAGACAACAGGAAAAACAACTTTTAAATCTTCAAAAACAAGCTGAAGAAGCCACTAAATATAAATTAATTACAGAACAAATAAAAAAAATAGAGGCAGGCCTATATTATTTAAAATTATTAGAGATTGATAAAGAAATAAGAATTGAAAATGAAATTAATACAGAAGCTGAAGGAGAAGTTAGTGGTTTTAATAATAAAATTTCAGAATTAGAAAATTTAATTAAATCTGAAACTGACAAAGTGGCTCCTTTAAGAGAAAAAAATATTGAAAATCTTTCAAAAATACAAAGATTAAACTTAGAACTTCAAGGTCTTGATGAAGAAAATACTAGAATCCAAGATGAGATAGAAAATATAAAAAGTTCTCTTCAAACATTTGATGAAGATATAAGTAGAGAAAAAGGAATAGTTATTGATGCAAAATCAAACGAAAAAAGGCTTAAAGAGGAAAAAACTGAACTTATTGATATTGACTCAAAGTATTATGAAACTGAAAAACAATCTAATAAAGATTTAGACGTTGCTAAAAATAAGCTAAAATTGGAAATAGATAAAGTTAAAGAATTAATTAATTTACAAAAAAACGAGGAAGCAATTTCTGTGCTTGATAACTGTAAAATGATTATCGAAGAATATGCTGATAGCTATAGTAAAAACCAAAATATTAAAAAAGACTCTGTAAAAAGAAATGAAAGAATAAATATTATAGATAAAGAAATTGAAAGCTGGAAAAGTTTATTATCAAATTCTGAAAAAATGGTGACAGAATTAACTGAGAGAAAAAATAAATTAAATTTACAATTGAAAAAATTAGATAACCAACCAGAGTTACAGGCTGAAAGAAAAGGCCAAATTTCTGAAGGTCTAAGAATTTCAGAAAAAGAAAAAACTGAGAATGAGTCTATTATTAACTCTACAGATGAAAAAATAGAAAATCTTAGATCTCAACTAAATGAGATTCAAGAACAGTCTATTCAAATTAGAGAAAGAAAAGCAAGTTCTAGTGCAACTATTGAAGGTTTAAATAAAAGAAAAACTGATTTACTTGATAGAATTAACTCAGAGCTAAAATTAACAGAAAATAATATTTTAGAAAATTCGAATTTAAACGGTGTCGAAGAGCTACCAATTGCAGTTGACCAAGAAGATTTGTTAGATAAAAAAAAACAGGAAAGAGAAAAATTAGGTTCAGTCAATTTAAAAGCTGATGAAGAAACAAATAAATATGAAGTTGAAATAAAAAAAATGGAAGAGGATCGAGCTGATCTTGTAACTGCTATAGTCAAATTAAAAGACAGTATTAATGAACTAAATCAAAAAGGAAGAGAAAGACTAATTGAAGCTTTTGAAAAAGTTAATAGAAAGTTTAATGAGGTTTACACAAAATTATTTAATGGTGGTAATGCAAAACTCGAATTGGTCGACTCAGATGATCCTTTAGAGGCTGGATTAGAAATGCTTGTTAGCCCTCCTGGTAAAAGACTTCAATCTATAACCTTATTATCAGGAGGTGAACAAGCTTTAACTGCTTTATCTTTAATCTTTGCTGTATTTTTAACAAATCCATCTCCAATTTGTGTTCTAGATGAGGTAGATGCTCCCCTCGATGATGCAAACGTAACAAGATTTTGCAATTTACTTGAAGAATTAACTAAAATTACAAATACAAAGTTTATAATTGTAACTCACCATGCTTTAACAATGTCAAAAATGGATAGATTATACGGAGTAACAATGCCTGAAAAAGGAATAAGTCAATTGGTTGCTGTGGATTTACAAAAAGCTGAAAGTATGGTTGCCTAACCAAATTTTATGTCCAAAGATCAGTTCAAAACTCGCTTACAGATTGCAAAAAAAAAGATTTTAAAAAGAAATTTTGATAAGAAAAATCAAAATTCCTCATCAATTGGAGCTGCTTTTAAGCTTAGTACAGAACTTGTTTCTGCTGTAGCAGTTGGGACAATTATTGGGTTTATTTTAGACAATACCTTTGATACTAAGCCCTGGTTAATAATAATATTTTTTTTTGTTGGTGTTGTTGCGGGTATAATAAATGTAATAAGATCAGCAAAAAACATGCAAAAATAGATTAATTTATGGCAGCAAATCCAATGTCTCAATTCGAGGTTTATCGAATTGGTCCTGAAATAAAAGTTGGTGCATTTGATATTTCATTTACAAATGCAAGCTTGTTTATGGTTATTAGTTCTTTAGCAATATTAATTATTTTTAATTTAGGGTCTAAAAAAAATTCATTGCTACCAAACAAATTGCAATTACTAACCGAGCTAAGTTATAACTTTGTTTCAAAAATGATAGGAGATACTGCTGGATCAAAAGCAAGACCCTACTTTGCTTTTATTTTCTCTTTATTTATGTTTGTGCTTTTCTGTAATATGTTTGGTATGATTCCTTATACTTTTACAGTTACAAGCCATATTATTGTAACATTTATGTTAGCAGTATTTATTTTTATTGGAGTGACAATAATTGGATTTATTAAACATGGATTTGGGTATCTAAAACTATTTGTTCCAAGTGGTGTACCTATTGTTTTACTTCCATTAATTATTGTTATTGAAATAATTTCTTACTTGAGCAGACCTATTAGTTTGTCAGTGAGATTATTTGCTAATATGATGGCTGGTCATACAATGATGAAAGTATTCGGAGGCTTTGTAATAAGTCTAGGAATAGTTGGTGGATGGCTTCCATTGAGTTTTTCGGTTGCTTTAACAGGTTTGGAGATCTTAGTTGCTTTTCTTCAAGCATATGTTTTTGCAATCTTAACCTGCATCTATTTAAATGATGCATTAAATTTACACCATTAATTAACAAGGAGGATATAATGGAATTAGAAGCAGCAAAAATGATCGGAGCAGGACTAGCGGCTATTGCTCTAGCAGGAGCCGGTGTTGGTATAGGAATAATCTTTGGAAATTATCTTTCAGGTGCGATGAGAAATCCATCAGCAGCTCAAAAACAGTTTCCAAATTTGCTTTTAGGATTTGCCTTAGCAGAAGCAACTGGTCTATTTGGACTAGTTGTTGCATTAATTATTCTTTTTGCATTTTAGTTTAATATGATTAAAAAAATATTTTTTCAGTTAGTATTTTTTAACTTTCTATTCGTTGGAAAAATTTTTTCTGCTGAAAGCGGTGGTATGCCTCAATTAAACCCTGAATTTTGGGTCTCTCAAATATTTTGGTTAACAATAACTTTTGGAATTTTGTACATAGTTTTATCAAAACTAATACTCCCAAAAATAAGCTCTAACCTTGAGCAGAGAAAATCACAAATTTCAGATAATATTGAGGCTGCAGAAAAACAAAGAGAAGTAAGTGAGTCTAAACTTAAAGAATATGATGAAATTATATTAAAAAGTAAAATCGAAGCAAAAAATATCTTTAATCAAGCTAGAGAAAAAGTTATTAAAGATATTAATAAAAAAAAAGAAATTTTAGACAAACAAATCAATGAAGAAATTGACAAAGCTGAAGATGAAATTAATAAACTCAAAAAAGGTGCGCCAGAAAAAATTACTAAAATTGCTATTGAAACATCATCAGAATTAATACAAAAATTAATTGGAACTGAAATAAATAATAGTAGTATTTCAGCAATTGTAGATGATTTATCTAAAAAAGATCGGAGTAAATATTATGGCAATTGATGCAACATTTTGGGTGGCTGTTTCATTTATTCTTTTTTTTGGAGGCTTAATTTATTTAAAAGTACCACAAAAAATAAATGAAATTCTTAACAAACTTATAGCAGATATAAAAAATGAGATTGATGAAAGTGAAAAATTAAGAACAGAGGCAAAAACTTTGCTAGATAATGCTCAAAAAAAACTAGATACAGCTGATATTGTTAAAAATAAAATTCTAGATCAGGCTAAAAAAGATGGTGATAAATTAATTATTGAGCTTAATGATAAGTTTCATAAATCTTCTGAATTAAAAAAAAGTTTAGCAGAAAATAAGATTAATCAAATGAAAGAAACAGCAATCAAAGAAATTAAAGATGCGTCAATTAAAATTGCTATAGACTCTGTAAAAAAAATTATTACTACATCGATTGATAAATCAAAGCTTGATGGAGTGTTTCAAAAAAATTTAAATGAAACCAAAGAAGAGTTAAAAAAAATTAATTCATAATACACTTACAATTTTTCTAAAAAACTATAAATTATGACAATGAATTCTGTTGTGATAGGTTCTGGATTTGGTGGTATAGCTGCTGCTCTTCGTCTAAAAGCTAAAGGTCATGATGTGACTTTAATTGAAAAACACCAAGATCTTGGGGGCAGAGCAAGAGTGTTTAGGAGAAATGGATTTATCTATGATGGTGGTCCCACAGTTATTACAGCTCCCTATTTAATTAACGAGTTATTTGAGTTATTTAAAAAAAATCCAAAAGATTATATTGAGCTTTCTCCACTCAAAATTTGGTATCAATTTGTTTTCGAAGACAATTCAAAGTTTAATTATTCAGGTGATGAAGTTGAAATGAAAAAACAGATTGAAAAAATCAATAAAGAAGATGTCTTAGGTTATGAAAAATTAGTTAACTTTACTAAAAAGATTTTTGACAAAGGGTTTACAGAACTCGCTGATGTCCCATTTGATAAACCTTTAGTGATGATGCAACAACTACCAGCCTTATTAAAGCTCAAAAGTTATAAGTCGGTATACTCATTGGTTTCATCTTACATAAAAAATGAAAAATTAAGAAGAATGTTAAGTATGCACCCTCTCCTAGTTGGAGGTAATCCTTTTACAACAACTTCTATTTATGGGCTAATTTTATATCTAGAAAAAAAATGGGGTATTCATTATTCGATGGGTGGAACGGGTAGCATTATAAAAGGTTTTGAAAAACTAATGAATGAAGTTGATATAGAAATAATAAAGGGTCATGAAGTAACTAAAATTATTTCTAATAATAATAAAATAACTGGCGTTCAATTAGACAACCAAACTAGCATTGAAACTAATAATGTTATTTGTAACGCAGACCCACCTGCGGTCTATGAAAAAATGTTAAATGGAAATAAAAATAACTCAATTATGTTTAAATGGAAAAAAAATAGAATGGAATATTCAATGGGATTATTTGTTTATTATTTTGGTACAAAAAAAAAGTATGAAAATGTAGAACACCATACTATTAAGTTTGGAAATAAATACAAAGAACATCTTGATGACATATTCAATAATAAAAAATTAAATAATGATATTAGTTACTATCTTCATAGACCATCTGCTACTGACAAATCTATGGCTCCAGAAGGGCAAGATTGCTTTTATGTTCTAGTTCCAGTGCCTAATAATCAATCGAAAATTGATTGGTCTATTGAAGGAGAAAAGATGAAAGATTTGGTAATTGATAAAATGGAAAAAGATTTAATGCCAAATCTAAGAGAAAATATTATTGAAGATTTTTATTTAACACCTGATTACTTTGAAAAAGATTTAAATACAAAATACGGTTCTGGTTTTTCAATCCAGCCGAAATTTTCTCAATCAGCTTATTTTAGATTTCATAACAAGTCAGAGATATATGATGGACTTTATTTTGTAGGAGCAGGTACTCATCCAGGAGCTGGTGTACCTGGGGTACTTTCTTCAGCAAAAGTATTAGATAAAATTTTATAATGTCTAATAAAAGTTACTTATCTGTTTACGCTAAATCATTCAGTTGGGCTGGTTTTTTTTTGCCCAAAGAAACTTTGAAAAAATGTTCTGCTTTGTATGATTTTTGTAGAGTTGCAGACAACATTGCAGATGATAATGAAAAAATAGAAAATAAAGAAAAAAAATTTAATCATTTTGAAAATGATTTTAATCAAAAGAACTTTGATGATCCTATTATCAAAAATATGTGGGATCTTATTGAAGAATTCAATATATCCTTGAAAATTGTTCAAGATTTACTAACGGGAATAAAATCAGACATTAAAGATAAGGTTAAATTAAATACAAAGAAAGATCTGTTGGTTTACTCATACAGAGTAGCTGGAACTGTTGGATTAATGATGGCAAAAATTTTAAAAGTAAATAAAAAAAGTTCACTCAAGTCAGCAATCGATCTAGGAATTGCGATGCAGCTTACTAATATATCGAGAGATGTAATTGAAGATTCTGAAAATAATCGTTTTTACATAAATGAAAATTTTGAAGAAATTTTATCAACTATCAATCTTGCTGATACTTTTTATGAAAATTCATTTTATTCAATTAAGGATATACCTATAAGTTTCCGTTTTTCTATTCTGGTAGCTAGAAGAGTTTATAGAAAAATAGGAGATAAGATAAAAAACAAAAAAAATTTAGAAAATTATCAAAATTCAGGGAAGATATATGTATCAAATGTTGAAAAGGTCCTGGAGACTTTTCTCTCAATTTTTGACTTAATTAGACTATCATTTAGTCATAAATTAGATGATGAAATACAACATGATCATAATTTGATAAATGAGGAAATAAAATTAGATGAGAGAATTTGATTATATTATTGTTGGTGGTGGTTGTGCAGGATTATCACTTGCATATGAACTTGAGATTAATGAAAAATTAAAAAATAAAACTTTAGCTATTATTGAGCCAAGAGCAGAATATAAAAAAGACAAAACTTGGTCTTTTTGGAAGGTAGCAGCACACAATTTTGATGATTGTGTTAAGAAAAATTGGGAAAATTTTTCTGTTAATATACCAAAAAAAACTAATCATTTAGAATGTAAAATTTATCCATACCAAAGTATTGATAGTGGGTTGTTCTATGAAAAAATTAACAATAAATTAAAAGAAAATGATAATATTTCTTTCTTTAAAGATATAAGCGAAATTAATTCAAAAAATTCTTTTGTTTTTAATAGTGTTCCATCGATTAAAAAAGATTATCGTAACCTTTGGCAGCATTTTTGTGGTGTAGAAATTGAAACTCAAAACAATTTTTTTGATGATGAAATTTTTAATCTTATGGATTTCGACTGTGATCAAAGAGAAAGTGTTCATTTCTTTTACACTCTACCTTACACAAAAACTAAGGCTTTAATTGAAACTACTTGGTTATCAAAAATGAATGATGATTCTCAAAAAGATTATGACACACAAATTAAAGATTATATTGAAAATCACTTAAATTTAAAAAATTACAAAATAATTTATAAAGAAGAAGGTGCAATACCTTTATTCTACCCAACATATGAAAAAGAAAAAAATAAAATAAATATTGGAACTGCGGGTGGTATGACAAGGTTAAGTACTGGTTATACTTTTCTAAATATTCAAGAACATAGTAAATATATATGTCAAAATATTGAAAATATTTCAAATGCTAAAAAATTTGAGATAAGTAAAAAATATCAATTCTTAGATGATATTTTTTTAAGGGTTTTAGATAAAAACCCTGAGCTGATGCCTAACATATTTTTTAAAATGTTTAAGAGTTCACCAAAGACTGTTATAAAATTTTTATCTAATAAAAGTAATTTTTTAGAGGATTTGTTTATAGTTTTAAAAATGCCAAAATTAACTTTTATTAAAGCGTTATTTTATTAGTTTTATAAATAAATGAATAATCAAATTAAAAGAATAAATTTCAATCACTCTTTTATTTTTTTTTTATTTTGTAACTTTTTTTCTTTAATAATTTTTAAAATTAATAATTTTACAATCTCCCCACTAATTTGCTTATTCTTAATTTTAAGTATTGGTATATCTCACGGTTCGCTAGATAACATTAAAGGGAAAAAACTTTTTAAAATTCTTGAAATAAATAATTTTTTTATTTTTTATTTGTCATATATTTTAATAGCTGTAACTGTTATAATTTTATGGATAATCCTACCTTCGGTTTCTTTAATAATATTTTTAATAGTGGCCTCTTATCATTTTGGGAAAGAAGATACTCAATTTTTGATGGTTAAAAATTCATTTTATAATCAATTATTATTTTTCTTTAAAGGTTCATTGATAATTTTAGCACCTATGTATTTTCATTTTGGTGAAACAGTATCTATATTTAAATTGTTGCTTATAAATAATGAATCTTTTTATGAAGTTTTAAATTTTATAGAAACAAATAAAATTTTACTAATTGGTATTATTTTAAGTACTTTTTCTAGTATTTCATTATTTACTATAAAATTTGAATTAAAAAAATTTACAATTTTTTTAGATTATTTTTCTATTCTAATTATAAATTATTATTTTTCCCCATTATTAGCATTTACAATTTATTTTTGTTTTTTACATTCTGTCAGACATAGTATTACATTAATTTGTGAACTAGATAAAAATGATCTTAAAAATGGATTAAAACTCTTTATTAAAAAAGCTTTACCACTTACAATTCTTGCTGCTACTTTTTGTTTAATTGGCCTTTATTTATTAAATAATGCGTATGATTTTAATAGTTCAATTGTTAAAATCATATTTATAGGTTTGGCGTCTTTAACCTTTCCACATATATTGCTCGAATATTTAATTGAAAAAAATGAAAAATAAAGAATTAAAAATATTACTATCTTCACCAAGAGGATTTTGTGCTGGTGTTGAAAGAGCTATAGAAATAGTAGAAAAATCTATTCAAAAATATGGTGCTCCAGTTTATGTTCGTCATGAGATAGTTCATAACAAATATGTGGTTGATGATTTAAAAAGTAAGGGGGCTATCTTTGTAGAAGAGCTTGAAGAAATCAATGATAAATCAAGACCTGTTATTTTTTCAGCACATGGTGTTCCAAAAAAAATACCAGAAGATGCAAAAAGTTATAATATGACTTATGTTGATGCCACGTGTCCGTTGGTATCAAAAGTACATAGAGAAGCTGAAAATCTGTATAAAGCAGGCTATCATTTAATATTAATTGGACATCAAAACCACCCAGAAGTTATTGGCACTATGGGTCAACTACCTAAAGGATCTATTGATCTTATTCAAAACGAAGATGATGCAAAAAAATACAATTCTCAAAATAAAAAAATTGCATATGTCACGCAAACAACTTTATCAGTAGATGATACAAAAGATATAATCCAAATTTTAAAAAATAGATTTCCTGACGTACGTGAACCCTTAAAAGAAGATATTTGTTACGCAACAACAAATAGACAAATGGCAGTTAAAAATATTGCAAAAAAATGTGATTTATTTTTTATAATAGGTAGTAGAAATTCATCAAATTCTGTCAGATTAGTTGAGGTTGCAAAAAAATCTGGATGTTCGAATGCTATATTAATTCATTCTCAAAGTGAAATTCCGTATGACTTAATAGAAAAATCAAATACAATTGGTATTTCCTCTGGAGCTTCAGCGCCAGAAATATTAGTTAATGATTTTATAAATAAATTAAAAAAAAGATTTGAGATCAACATAGATGAAGTAGAAATTATCAAAGAAGACGTAGTTTTTAAAATTCCTAAAAAGTTAAATTAAATGGCCGTTTATACAAAAATAAATAAAAAAGATATTTTATATATTAATCAAAAATTTAATAATGAAAACTTCACAAGTTTTAAAGGTATCAAACAAGGTATAGAAAATACAAACTATTTGTTAAAATCAAATAATAAGAAATTTATATTAACAATTTTTGAAAAAAGAGTTTCAAAAAAAGATATACCTTTTTTTATGGAACTAATGGCTCAATTAAACAAATCAAAAATTGATTGTCCTAGGCCTTTACGAAATCAAAATGGAAATTATCTTATT
Organism: uncultured Pelagibacteraceae bacterium; assembly: GCA_902559635.1. Classification (GTDB taxonomy): domain Bacteria; phylum Pseudomonadota; class Alphaproteobacteria; order Pelagibacterales; family Pelagibacteraceae; genus Pelagibacter. The sequence continues at coordinate 81,153 of CACEIY010000001.1, forward strand.
AAATTAAAAAATAAATCTGCATGTGTAGTGTCTTTCTTAGAAGGAAAAGATAAAAAAAAACTTAGCTTAAAAAATTGTTATGAAATAGGACAGATGATAGCCCAAATGCATTTATTTACAAGAAGAATGAGACTTTATAGGAAAAACTCTATGAACATTAAAAATTTAAATCCATTAGTAAAAAGCATAAAGTTTAAATCAAAAAAATTTAATAATTTAGAAAAATTTCTAAAAAATAATTTTAAAGATATAACAAGAAAATGGCCTAAAAAATTACCTAACGGAATAATCCATGGAGATTTATTTATTGATAATATATTTTTCAAAAAAAATAAGTTATCTGGATTTATTGATTTTTATTTTGCTGCTAATGATTATTTTATGTATGAAATAGCAATTTGCATTAATGCTTTATGTTTTGATAAAAAAAATTCTAAATTTATAATTAATAAACTAAAAGTAAAAAATTTATTAAAAGGATATCAAAAAATTAAAAAAATTAATCTTAAAGAAAAAAAATCTTTAAATATTTTATGTCGTGGTGCTGCAATGAGATATTTTCTTACTAGACTTTATGATTATTCTAATACTCCTAAAACTGCATTGATAAAAATAAAAGATCCCAGAGAATATTATCAAAAACTTGTAATTCATAATAATTTAAAGACATATAAAGATTATTTAATTTAATGATTGAGATATATACTGATGGCTCTTGTTTACAAAATCCTGGAAACGGTGGTTGGGCTGCAATTATAAATTATGAAGGTAATATCAAAAAAATAAGTGGTAGCGAAAAAAATACTACGAATAATAGAATGGAATTATTAGCTCCAATAAATGCTTTAAAACAAATAGAACATAATAAGGAAATTCAGATTTATACTGACTCACAATACGTAAAACTCGGAATAACTGAGTGGATAAATACTTGGGTAAAAAATAATTGGCAAACCTCTAAAAAAGAGGATGTTAAAAATAAAGATTTATGGATTGAACTTTATGATCTTAATAATTCATTTAATATTAAATGGAATTGGATAAAAGCTCATTCAGGAAATGCCTTAAATGAAGAGGTAGATTTACTAGCAAAAAAAGCTGCTTTGCTAGATTAGTTTCAAAAAGTTTTCTGCTGCTGAAATTTCACAGGCACCCGTTTCTTTTTCTACTTGTATTTTAATAACACTCGAATCTTTAATCAACATTGTATATCTATTAGATCTCATACCAAGTCCTCTAGCACTTTTATCTACTTCTGCTCCAATAGCTTTAGTAAAATTTAAAAAAGGATCACTCATCATAATAATTTTATTAGTAACGTTATTTTCTTTTCCCCAAGCATTCATAACAAATGGATCATTTACTGAAATACAAATAATCTGATCTATGCCCTTATCTTTATAACGATCATACATTTTAACATATCCTGGTAAATGTTTTGCTGAGCAAACTGAAGTATATGCACCTGGTAAACCAAAAAGTATAGTTTTTTTATTCCTTAAAAATTCTTCAATATTTTTTTTAATTGGCTCACCATTTTCTAAAATAAAAACTTCTGAATTGGGTATCTTATCATTTTCTTTTATTTTCATTTTATACTTTTCTTTATAAACTGTTTAACTTCCTCTGTATTGTTTTTTAAAACTTCAAAATTTTCATCTTTATCTAATAAATATTCTAATTCCTCAGGTAACTTTTCACTCTTATTTATTGCAAGATTTATAGCATCTGGAAATTTACTTGGATGAGCAGTTGATAAAACCACACAATCTTTAATAAATAATTTTTTTGCAGCTCCTACTCCAACTGCAGTATGTGGGTCCAATATTTTATCATTTTCTTCATAATTTTTTTTAATAATACTTAGAGTTTCTTCTTTATTACAACTTTCAGACAAAAAATCTTTTTGAATTATTTCTAAACTTGATTTATCAATCTGATAAGAATTTTCTTTAATCTTTTTCATTATATCTGCTGTAATTTCAGAATTAGAGTTATTAATATAATAAATTAATCTTTCAAAGTTACTTGCTAATTGAATATCCATACTGGGTGAAATTGTTTCTTTTACCTTTTTTGAAATATAGTCTCCTTTTGAGATAGCTCTATACAAAATATCATTTTCATTTGTTGCAACTATAAATTTATCAATTGGTAGTCCCATTTTTTTTGAAATATAACCAGCAAAAACATCACCAAAGTTTCCTGTGGGAACTGAGAAAGAAACACTCTCCTTATTTAACTTAAAATATGTGTAAAAATAATATACTGATTGAGCAATAATTCTTGCCCAATTTATTGAATTCACTCCAGACATATTTATAGATTTAGAAAATTTTAAATCAGAAAACATTTGTTTTACAATATTTTGACAATCGTCAAAATTTCCATCTATTGCAATATTAAAAACGTTTTTTTCTTCAACTGTAGTCATTAATTTTCTTTGAACTGAAGAAATTCTTTTATTAGGATGTAAAACAAAAATATTTAAATTAGATTTACCTTTAATAGCGTCTATAGCCGCCGCACCTGTATCTCCAGATGTTGCTACAACAATGTTAATTTTTTTATCATTTTTACTTAGATAATATTCATATAAATTTCCTATTAATTGCATTGCAACATCTTTAAATGCTAATGTTGGACCATGAAATAATTCTAATAATTTTATCTCTCCAACATTTGAGATTTTAACAACTTCTTTCTCTCTAAATGTTGAATATGATTTATTAATTAAAGATGAAAGTTCTTCTTTTGAGATAAAATCTTCTGAAAATAGACTAATTATCTCTGCAGATAATGCATTATAGTTTAAATTTTTAAGCTTTATTAACTCCTCAGCACTAAATTTTTTTAATGTTTTTGGAACATAAAGACCACCATCGTCAGCTAATCCTTTTATGAAAACTTGCTCAAAGTTATACTCTTTAGTGTTATCTCTTGTACTAATATATTTCATCTATGAGTTTATTTTTACTCTAATGTAATTTTGTTTAGTCGCAATATCTAAATTAAATTATCCACTAAAAATAATACAAAGATCAAAAATAAATAGAAAATTGAATAAGCAAATACTTTTTTTGCCTTTTTTAATTCAAATTTATTTTTTCTATATTTGTATAAATCATAACAAATATAATTGTAGTATAGAGTAAGAGATAAAGAGATAAATAAGTATAATTTTCCACTAAAACCTATAGCATAAGGGATCAAAATTACTGGAATCATAAATAAAGAATAAACAAAGATTTTTTTTTTTGTCTCTTCTACCCCATTCGTATTAGGTAACATTGGAATTTTTGCTTTTGCATAGTCTTTGGCTTTATAAAGACTCAATGCCCAAAAATGAGATGGTGTCCAATAAAATATAATTAAAAAAAATGTAATTGGTTCAAAGGTTAAGGAGTTTGTTGCAATTGTCCATCCTATAACGGGAGGTAATGCACCCGCAGCCCCGCCAATAACAATATTTTGAGGCGTCTTTCTTTTTAACCAGATAGTGTAAACAAAAACATAAAATGCAATTGTTATAAACAATAGTGTAGCTGATAAAATATTAGAAAAGTAATAAAGTCCAAAAATTGAAACTATAGATAAAATTATTCCATATATTAAAGCATAATCTTTATTAATTTTTCCTGTTGGAATAGGTCTAAGACATGTTCTTGTCATTAAACTATCTAAATCAGACTCATACCACATATTTAAAGTTCCTGCAGCTCCAGCACCTATAGCTACAAACAAAATACTAATTAAAGAGTCAAAAAGAGAAATTTGGTTTGGAGAAGTCAATAAGCCTACTGTACAAGTAAATATAACTAGAGACATAACTCTTGGTTTCATCAACAAGTAAAGAGACTTAATAAAGATTCCTAAATCTAATAGTAATATTGAAACAGCTCTTTTTCTAACTATATTGGACAAAACTAACTAGCGTTTATTACAACAAATATTATAAACAATATCATTCCAATAATGAGAATATGATTGCCTAAATCGAAAAATCCTATTTGTTGATTTTTTTTATCGATAAATTTCCTACTAAGAGGTAAATTATCATATGGGTTTATTTTTATTTTTGAATCTTCACTATTTTTATCATTTTCAACTTTTATTGAAAAACCAAACCAAGTTAAATAAATGAAAAATAAAAAAAATATTAAAAATCCACCTAAAATAGTATATCCAGTCATAAATTATTATCCTCCAACAACAAAATAAAATAGTCTTGTAAAGACAGTATATTCAAATTCTGCAACCATCAGAAAAATAAAACACGCTATTGCTGTCATTGGCCACAAAAGAACGTTTACAAGTGCATATCGCTCCCAATACAAATGCATAAAAAAAGCCATAATTAATCCAGCTTTTGCAAACATAAATAGTAAAATTAAAGACCATCTAAGCATGCCTTGAAACTGATACCAGTCCACCATGTATGAAAAGAAACTTAAAACAAATAATAAACCCCATATCCAAAGATATATCCCTATCTTATGAGTAGTTGATTGTTCTTTTTCTTTTATTTCGCTCATAATTTAACTTACCATAAATAAAAAAATGCAAAAATAAATACCCATACTAAATCTACAAAGTGCCAATATAATCCTAGAATTTCTATTTCAACATAATCACCTTTCATTGATGTAAACCATCCTCTTTTTCTATCATCATAATGACCTGCAAAAGTTTTATAAGCATATATAAATAAAAAAATCACTCCTATTGAAACGTGAGTGCCATGAAATCCTGTTATCATAAAGAAAAATGAGCCAAATTGTGGAGCTCCAAATGGATTTTCCCAAGGTCTTACTCCTTCACTAATTAATTTTGACCATTCAAAAGCTTGCATTCCAACAAAAATTAGTCCTCCTACAGCTGTAGCTAATATTAACCAACCACACATCTTTCTGTTTTTTTCATAACCATATTTCACTGCAAGAGCCATAGTTCCACTACTTGTAATTAGAACAAATGTCATAATTGCAATAAGTAATAAAGGAACTTCAACACCAAAAACATGTAGCCCAAAAACCTCACTTGCATTTGGCCAATCAACTAAAGTTGATCCTCTTCCCTTCATGTATGAAATCAAAAAACAACTAAATATAAATGTATCACTTAATAGAAATATCCACATCATCGCTTTACCCCAATGAACTCCTTTGAACATTGTTTGATCAGATCCTGTATCATCGGCCATCCCCTTAAATCCAGGTTTAAGTTCTAATCCGTCTATTTTTGGGTCTGACATTTTTTTTAGCTTATGTTTTTTCTACCTCAGTTCCTACAACATCACTTGGTGGTGTAGTTTGAGTAATAAAGTCTTCTTTAGCACCTGGAACATTAAAGTCATAAGGCCATCTATGTACTACTGGAAGTTTGTCTCCCCAATTACCATGTTCTGGAGGGACTGAAGGGGTCAGCCATTCTAGTGAATTTGCTTTCCAAGGATTAGATCCTGCTGGTTTTCCTGTCTTTAAAGTTTTTATAATATTGAAAATTAAAATAAATTGTGCAGCTCCAACTATAAAAGCTGCCATACTTATAAATTCATTCATTCCTACAGCTGAAGTCATATACGGACTATCATACATTTCAAAATATCTTCTAGGCACTCCAATAAATCCTAAATAATGCATTGGGAAATATATCGAATATGCGCCTAAAAAAGTCAACCAGAAGTGCCATTTACCTAATGTTTCATTTAAAAATCTTCCTGCAACTAGAGGGAACCAATGATAAACAGCTCCCATTATCACCATTAGAGGTGCAATACCCATCACCATATGGAAGTGAGCAACTACAAAATAAGTATCCGATAATGGAACATCAACACTAACATTTCCTAAGAAAATTCCTGTGATACCTCCATTTACAAAAGTGACTATAAAACCAAGACACCACAACATTACAACATTAAGCCTTATATTTCCTCTCCAAAGAGTTATAATCCAGTTATAAACTTTCATTGCAGTGGGAATTGCTATTATAAGTGTTGTAGTGGCAAAGAAAAAACCAAACCAAGGATTCATTCCACTAACATACATATGGTGGGCCCATACAAAAAAACTTAAACCTCCGATACCAACAATAGCCCAAACCATCATTCTATAACCAAATATATTTTTTCTAGAATGAACTGATATTAAGTCTGAGACTATTCCAAATGCTGGCAACGCAACTATATAAACTTCAGGGTGTCCAAAAAACCAGAATAAATGTTGAAAAAGAATAGGACTTCCTCCTGAGTATTCTAAAATTTCACCTGCTTGTATTATAGTTGGCATGAAAAAGCTTGTTCCAAGCACATTGTCTAAAGTCATCATTAATGCACCTACTAATAATGCAGGAAAAGCTAACATAGCTAAAACCGTTGCTGTAAAAATGCCCCAAACAGTAAGAGGCATTCTCATTAACGTCATTCCTCTAGTACGTGCTTGTAAAACTGTAATTAAATAATTAAGTCCACCCATCGTAAAACCAGCAACAAATAAGATTAAAGATATACACATCAATAATATTCCCCATCCACTTCCTGGTGTTCCTTCTAAAATCGTTTGAGGTGGATAAAGTGTCCACCCTGCTCCTGTAGGTCCTCCTGGAACAAAAAAGCTTGCTAATAAAACACCAACAGCTACAAAAAAAGACCAAAAACTTACCATGTTAAGATAAGGAAAAACCATATCTCTTGCTCCAACCATCAAAGGAATTAAATAATTACCAAATCCTCCTAAGAAAAGTGCTGTTAAAAAATAAACAACCATAATCATTCCATGCATAGTAACAAACTGATAGTAATGCTCTGCTGTCATAAAACCAGCTGCTCCTGGAAAACCTAATTGTAAACGCATTAACCATGATAAAATCAGTCCAATAACTCCTGTAAAAGTAGCTAAAAGAAAATATTGAACTCCAATAACTTTTGCATCCTGACAAAAAACCCATTTAGTAATAAAACTATGTCCATGATATAAATCTTGATCTGTTACTTCTGCGGGTCTTACATAATCTATGTCGGAAGCAGTTCTTGATCCTCCGCCACTACCTGAAGAAATAGTTTCTGAAGATTGAGCTTGATATCCTGTTTTATTTTCGTATTCGTCTGACATAAATTATTCTTCTTTATATATTTCTTTATTTAAAAGAAAATTATTATTTTTAACTATCTTTTTATTTTCAAATTCAATTTTTTGTTGTTTTGCAATCAATTCTTTAAAAGTTTCTTGTTCTGAAAGCCATTTTTTATAATCTATAGAGCTTTGAACCTCAACTCCACCTCTCATAGCATAATGTCCTATACCACAATATTCTGCACACAAAACCTCATACTCACCAATTTTATTTGGTTCAAACCAATAATATGTCACAATTCCTGGAACAGCATCCATTTTTGCTCTAAATTGTGGAACATACCAATTATGAAGTACATCAACTGACCTTAATAATATTTTAACTGGTTGATTAGTTTCTAAATTTATTAAATCACTCTGTATCAACACATCATCTTGTCCATATGGATCATCTAAATTAATTCCAAAAGGATTATCATCATTTATATTGATTACTTGAGTGGTTCCAAGCTTTCCATCTTCACCAGGTAATCTATACTGCCATCCCCACTGCCATGCCATTACATCAATCTCAAGAGCGTTTTTTGGAACTGTTACATATTGATTCCATATAATAAGCCCAGGAGCTAAAAGAGCAGCTACACCTATTGTAGTTGCCCACGTTAAAATTTTTTCTAATTTTTTATCCTCAGGTTTGTATTCTGCTTTTCGATCTTCTTTGTATGAAAACTTAAAAACACAGTAAATCATGAAAAGACATACAGCTATAAAAACACCACCACCTATCCAAAAAGTAAGAGTAATTGTATCGTCCATTCCACCCCAGTTTGAGGCGATATCAGTCCAATACCACGGTGTAAATATATGAAAAAGTATTGATCCTAAGATCACTAAAAAAAATATTATACCTGGGTGCATCGCTTTTATATAGTTTATTAATAGTATAAATACCTATGACAAAATGTCATAAACTTAAAGTAAATAAACTGATGTAATTAAGGATTTATGCTAAGCAAGATAGGGATTTTAATAACAATACTCGTTCTAATACTCATTTTTTTTCTAGTCATATCCTTTGGAGCAGGCGCATTTTCAAAGAAAGAAATTAAACCTGAAACAAAAAGATATTTAAAATCTGTAAATATTCTTTTGGGAATAATTACTGTAGTAGGAATTATTTTAGTTTTACTCTTATAATTAAGAAATTAAAGATTTACACCAAGCAATAAATGAATCATTAAAAATATAAATCATTAAAAAAAACATTAACCAAACTATTAATAGGTACGTCCAATATATAGATAAAGCTGATATGTTTTTTTTCTGCTCTAAAATTTTATTTTGTTCAAGTTTTAAAACTCTTGATGAAACAATTCCCCAAAAAAATAGTCCTCCAAATAAATGTAAACCATGAAGTGCTGTAAAAACATAAAAATTTGCAAAATAAGAATTAGTCGAAACATAATTTCCACTTTTCAATAATTGAAACCAAAAAAATGTCTGACCAAACAAAAAGAGGTAAGTTAAACCACCTATAATTAAAAGATTTTTTTTTACTTTTGAGGTATCTTTTTTTTCTAGATCATTAGTAACCTTGTTAAAAAAATAAGTAACAAAAAAAAGAATTAAAGTATTTATCCAAAGCAAATTTGGTCTTAAAAGATATTTTGTATCTTGGTCAGGCGGCAGAGTATAAAGATAGCTTGTAAATACTAAGCTAAATAAAACAGTTGCAATTCCAAAAACAATAAATACTGCAGATTTTTGAACTGAAAGATTAAAAGTTTTTCCTTCATGAGCATTATCTATTGCAGCTTGTTCACTCTCCCAAGGCTTATCAAGTAGTGCGCCAAAAAGTTTATTTAACAATTTACTCATAGTTCCTATATAATTACTTAGTTAATTATATCAACAATGAAGTTAAAGACATCAATAGTAATAATATCTGTTTGCCTATTTATTTTTTTATTTATTACACTGCCAATTTTTTTATCAATCGAAAACAAAAAAGATGAATATGTCGCATCCTTTAAAGGTTCATCATTTTCACTTAAAGATGTTAACAATAATATAATTACTGAAAAATCGTTTAAGGGTCCTTTAACAGCAGTTTTTTTTGGATTTACTAATTGTCCTGATGTTTGTCCTATGACATTACATAATTTAGACTTGGTAATAAATGATTTAGAAAAAAAAAAGAAAGAAATGCTTAAAGTATTTTTTGTAAGTATAGACCCAGAAAGAGATACTCCTAAAATTATTAAAAATTATTTAGATTTATTTGAAAATAAAATTTATGGAATTACTGGGGATCCTAAAAAAATATTCGTTTTATCTAAATCCTGGGGAATTGTTTCAGAAAAAATTTTTTCAGAGGATGGAAATTATCTAATAAATCACAGTTCATCTGTATTATTATTAGAAAATGGCAAGTATCTAGATCGTATTAGCCATCATGCAGATTTTAAAGAAATGTTTAAAACTATAAACAAATATTTAAGATAACAATTTAAAAGTTAGAATTGATATCATCGAAATTGCAGCTGTTTCTGCTCTTAAAATATTTTCATTAATTGTTAATGGATTTATATTTTTAAGTTTTAAAATTTTTTCTCTCTCTTTTAAAGTAAAGTCTCCTTCTGGTCCAATAAGTATACATAAAGGTTCAGTGCCCTTAACAATTATTTTTTTATTATCTGTATTTAAATCTCCAAAAATAATATTAGTTTTCTGATTAAATTTTAAAAAATTATCCAGTTTTATAATTTCATCTAATTTAGGAACTTTTAATCTATTACTTTGCTCTGATGCCTCTATAATAATTTTATTTAATCTTTTTTCATTTATTTTTCTAACAATTGTTCTTTCAGTTAAAATTGGAATAAATTTTGAAACTCCAAGTTCAGTAGCTTTTTGTATCATTAAATTTAAATAATTGAATTTGATTGGTGCAAATGCTAGCCAAATTTCTTTTTCATTATCCTTTGATCTTAATTTTTTCATTATAGTAAACTCCACAATTCCTTTTGTAATATTAGTTATTTTTGCTTCCCATTCTCCATTTTGGTTAAATAATGAAAATTTTTTACCTATATTTATTCTCATTACTTTAGTTAAATAATGAGATTGAGATTTATTAAGTTTGTCTGTTAAATTAATTGATAAACTTTCAGGAAAAAATAATCTAATATTACTCACAATTCTGAGATTAATTTATGAAAAATATTAAAGCAATAATTTTTGATGCGTACGGTACATTGTTTGATGTCAATTCAGCAGCTGAAAAATGTAAAGATAAAATAGGTGATAAGTGGGAAGATTTTGCAAATTATTGGAGAACAACCCAATTAGAATACACTTGGCTTAGAAGCTTAATGAATAGACACAAAGATTTTTGGCAAGTAACTGAGGATAGTTTAGACAAATCTATGAAGGCATTTAAAATAAATCTTTCGATGAGAGATGAGTTATTAAATTTATATAAAGTTCTCGCAACTTATAATGAGGTACCAGAAGTTTTAAAAACTCTTAAAGAAAAAAAATTTAAATTAGCTATTCTTTCAAATGGTACCCCTACTTTACTAAATGAATTAGTCAAAAGTAATAAATTACATAATTTATTTGATGATTTATTTTCTATAGAGCAAGTTGGAATTTATAAACCAGACTCAAAAGTTTACGATATGCCAATTAAAAAATATCAAATTGAAAAAAATGAAGTTGCATTTTTAAGTGCAAATACCTGGGATGTTTCTGGTGGTGGAAATTACGGATATAATGCTATTTGGGTAAATAGAAATAAAAATATTTTTGACAATCTAGATTACAAACCTAATTCTGAAATCAAAAATTTATCTGAATTAATAAGCATAATTTGAAGCGTTCATTTGGCTCGTTTCGAAAATATTTTAAAAATATAATCTAAACCAAAAAGGAGAAATATGAGTGAAAAAAAAAATGTATCTTATGAATTATATTCTGACTCAGAAAAAATGTTAGAACAAATAGTTGATAAATATAATCTTCCAGATCAATCAAAGGCTTTAAGATGTCTTTTAGATTATGTAGAAGAAAATGAATCTGATTGGGATGATATGTTTGCAACTATTCGATGTAATAGATGTGATTAATAGTATTGAATTATAAATTTATATAATTATTTATTTATTATGAAAATTATTGAAGTTGATAAGATTATAGATCCAATTCTTGCTTCGGATGGCGCAGGTGTAAAATTAAAAAGAAGTATAGGAGTAGAACCAAATTACTTTGATCCTTTTTTAATGTTAGATGAGTTTGGTTCTAAAAACAGTGATGATTACGTTGCTGGTTTTCCAGCTCATCCTCACAGAGGAATAGAAACAGTTACTTATATGCTTCAAGGAGAATTCGAACATGAAGATAGTACTGGTGCAAAAGGCCGAATGTCTTCTGGAGATGTTCAATGGATGAAGACAGGTAGTGGAATAATACATTCTGAAATGCCAGCTATGTCAGAAGGGAGACTTCATGGCTTTCAACTTTGGATTAATATGCCAGCAAAATTAAAAATGAGCAAACCTGAATATATTTATATTGATTCTGAAAAAATGAGTGTTCATAAAGATGATGATAAAAAAGTCAAAGTTATAGCTGGTAAATTTGAAAAAGCACAAGGTCCAGTTAGAGGACATAATGTTGAGCCTGTTTATTTTGATGTTGAGCTAAACAAAGATAAACAGTTTAACTCTAAACTACCATCTACTCACAATTCATTTATTTATTTAATCAATGGTGAAATTGAAATTGGTGAAAAAAAACATGACAAAGTAAAAGATAGTACTTTAATATTACTTTCAAAAGGAGAAGATTTAAAAGTAAAAGCTAATACTAATACAAAATTTTTAGTAATTTCTGGAAAACCAATAAATGAAGAAATTGTTAGAGGAGGACCATTTGTGATGAATACTAAAGCAGAGATCTTGCAAGCTGTTCAAGATTATCATAATGGTACGTTTGTAAAATGAAAGCAGTAATAATCTCAAAAAATGGAGGTCCTGAAGTTTTAGAATTGAAGGACATAAAATTGAATGATCCAAATTCAGGAGAGGTTCTAATAAAAAATGAAGCTATTGGTTTAAACTATATTGACACTTATCATAGATCAGGTCTCTATCCAGTAGAACTCCCATCAAACATTGGTATTGAAGGAGCAGGTAAAATTGAAAAAATTGGACCAAATGTTAAGGATTTTAAAGTTGGAGATAGAGTTGCTTATGCTTCGATGCCGATTGGATCTTATTCAACTCATAGAAATTTTCCTACTAAAAAATTAGTTAAAATTCCAAATGAAATTGAATTAGAAAATGTGGTTACTTTAATGACAAAAGGACTTACGGTTTTCTATCTTCTACATAAAACTTATCCTGTTAAATCAGGTGAAACAATTTTATTTCATGCTGCGGCTGGTGGCGTTGGACAAATATTTTGTCAATGGGCTAAAAGTTTAGGATGTAAAGTTATTGGAACTGTAGGTAGTGATGAAAAAATCCAAATTGCAAAAGCTAATGGATGTGACCATGTAATTAATTATTCCAAAGATAACTTCGCAGAAAAAGTAAAAGAAATAACAAATGGTATTGGTGTTCCTGTTGTTTATGATGGAGTTGGAAAAAAAACATTTGATAGTTCAATTGAATGTTTAAAAGTAAAAGGAATGATGGTTTCATTTGGAAATGCGTCTGGACCTTTAGATCCTTTAAACGTCACAAAATCTTTAGCTCCTAAAGGATTGTATTTGACAAGGCCTAGTATTGCCCATTACACATCTACTAGAGAAGAGCTTGATGAAGCAGCAAATAAAGTATTTGAAATGTTTATCACGAAAAAATTTAAATTAAATATTTTTAAGAAATATTCTTTATCTGACATTGTAAAAGCTCATCAAGATCTTGAAAGTAGAAAAATTTTGGGACCTGCTATAATTGTTCCCTAATCTACATTAACATCCATGTCGGACATATGTAGTCTTAAAGCATTTGTTGAAACATGAATTTCTCTAATAAAAAAAAGTATTGAAAGCATCATTGACAAACAACAAGATCCAAAAATTAATCTTGCTATAAAAATCTCATTTAAATAAAGACCCAATACTGTTAGCATATTAAACAGAAAACCAAACGCTCCAAACATTATTGACCATCTTAGTAACGTTATCCTTCCACTTAAATTAATAAACTGTTTTTTCCATTCTGGTGGAATATGTTTTTCATAAACATGTTCATCATGTAATTCTCTAATTAAAGCGCTTAAAGAATGAAATCTATTACTATACACTCCCATTATCAGAGGAATTGCTGGAAACATAAGTGCTGTAACAGTGTAATCTATATTCATACGAATCAGTTTGATTATCAATGTTGCCTTTGTTATTTACAAGTACTTTATGAACCAAATTAATCTTTTCATTGAGTTAATAAGACTAAAAAAACCTATTGGCTTTATGTTATTATTTTGGCCTTGTACATGGGGTTTAACAATCGCATATGATTTTTCTGGTGAAAAGATTACTTATATATATTACCTCACGTTATTTTTAGCAGGTGCTATATTAATGAGGTCTGCTGGTTGCATAGTTAATGATATTGTTGATAGAAAATTTGACAGAAAAGTTTCTAGAACAAAAAATAGACCAATTGCTTCAAGACAAGTTTCGGTTACTCTAGGTTTGTTCTATTCTGCATTTTTATGTCTAATAGCTCTTATAGTTTTAGTACAATTTAATTTTCTAACAATTATTCTTGCTCTAGGATCTATGCCATTAGCATTCACATATCCATTAATGAAACGATACACATATTGGCCTCAACTTTTTTTAGGAATTACTTTTAATTATGGACTATTACTTGGATGGACCTCAGTTACAAATGAAATAACTATGTTACCATTTATTTTGTATATCGGGGCCATATTTTGGACACTTGGATTTGACACTATATATGGATTTCAAGATATTAAAGACGATGAAATTATAGGTTTAAAATCAACATCAATAAAATTCAAATCAAATCCTTATAAATTTTTAATAATATGTTATTCAATTTTTCTTATAAGTTTATTTATTATTGGTTTTTTACTAAAACTTAACCCAATTTATTTTATAATATTAATTATTGTTGCTTTACAAATGTATTATTTTCAAATTTATAAGCTGAATATAAAAAAAATGAATAGTTGTCTAAATATTTTTAAATCCAATAATTTTTTAGGTTTATTAATCTTCTCAAGTTTATTTATAGGAAAAATCTAAATGTCAATTGATTTTCAAATATTAAAAAGATTATACAAAAGTTATACTAGAAAATATTTAAAAAAAATTTTATTATCTGTTTTTTTTACAATCATTTTGGCTGGTAGCACTTCTGCTGTTGCTTATTTATTAGATCCAGCAATAGATCAACTTTTTATAAATCAAAATCAACAAATGTTATATCTAATTCCAGGATTAATTATTTTAGCTTTTGCTGCAAAAGGAAGTTCTTTATACCTAGCTAAAGTTTTGATGATTGCAGTTTCTCAAGATGTTAAAAGAGATATGCAGGTAGATATGTTTAATACAATAGTAGTCGCAGATACAGGATTGATTGATAAAAAACATTCTGGAAAATTCATAGCAAACCTAACTAATGATATAAACATGATTACAAACCTTCTTAGTGTAGCAATTTTAAATCTATTTAAAGATAGTTTTACTCTAATTGCATTATTAGGAGTAATGTTTTATCAAAATTGGAAATTATCTTTAATAGCTATGATAATGATACCATTAGCAAGTGGTGCTGCTAGAACTTTAGGAAAAAGAATTGGTAAAGTAACTACTGAACAAATGGTTAAAGCGGGAAGTTTTATGAGTTATTTAGTTGAAATATTTAAAAATCATAAAATTATTAAAATTTTCCAAAATGAAAACTACGAAAAAAAAAGAGCAAGAATAGTACTTGAAGAATTAAAAATAAAAGGTCAAAAAATTGCTGAAATAATGGTTAGGGCTTCACCGATTATGGAGTTTTTAACTGGCATAATGATTGCCTGTTTAGTTTATGTTGCGGCTATACTAGTTTCTAATAACGAGCTCGAAGTAAGTAAATTCTTTTCTTTTCTTGCAGCAATGATGTTGGCCTATCAGCCTGTACGATCATTAGCTACTCTTAATATGACAATTCAACAAGGTTTAGCAGGTGCAAAAAGAGTATTGCCTGTAATTGATGAAAAACCAGAAATTACAGACAAAGATAATATAAAAGATTTAAAATTTAATATAGGTGAGATTATTTTCGAAAATGTAAATTTTGGCTACTCAAAAGAAGATGAAACTTTAAAATCTGTTAATTTAAAGTTTCCTGGAGAAAAAATGACTGCCCTAGTTGGTCAAAGTGGAGCTGGTAAATCAACAATTCTAAATCTTATTCCTAGATTTTATAATATTCAAAAAGGTGATATCAAAATTGACGAACAATCTATTTATGATTATTCAATATATTCTTTAAGAAAAGGAATTTCTCTTGTAAGCCAAGACACAACTTTATTTGATGATACTGTAAAAAATAATATTGCGTATGCTAATCTTAATGCAACTGATGAAGAGATTAAAGAGGCAGCTAAAAATTCTTTTGCTGATGAATTTATTCAAAAACTTCCAAAAAAGTATGAAACTTTAATTGGTGAAAATGGTATTAGACTTTCTGGAGGAGAAAAGCAAAGACTATCAATAGCTAGAGCAATTCTTAAAAAAAGCCCTGTAATATTGTTGGATGAAGCAACCTCATCATTGGATGCCGAGACAGAAAGTAAAATTCAAAAAGCAATAAACTTCTTAACAGAAGGAAGAACTACAATAGTTATAGCTCATAGATTATCAACTATATTAAATTCAGATAAGATTTATGTAATAGAAAATGGTCAAGTTATGGGTTCTGGCTCACATGATGAGTTATTAAAAACATCAACAATTTATAAAAATTTTTATGAAAAACAAATTAAAAAATAATAATGCTAATATTTTATAGACTACTAACTGGTCTAATCTTAATTTTATCTCCATTTATTTTAATTATTAGATTAATAAAGAGAAAAGAAGATCCAAAAAGATTTAAAGAAAAATTTTGTTTTTTTTCGGAAAAAAAAAATAAAGGTAAACTTATTTGGTTTCATGGAGCAAGTGTTGGTGAACTACAAAGCATTGTACCTTTGATAGAACAATTAGATAAAAATGAAAAAATAAAACAAATTTTAATTACATCTAATACGTTGAGTTCTTCAAAAGTTATTAATAAGTTTAAATTCAAAAAAGTTATTCACCAATTTTTTCCAATTGATGTAAATTTTCTTTCGAAAAAATTTTTAAATTATTGGAAACCTTCTATTGCATTTTTTATAGACTCAGAAATATGGCCTAACATGTTATTAAATTTAAAAAATGAAGAAATCCCAATTATTCTTTTAAATGCAAGAATTACAAAAAAAACATTTAAAAAATGGTTAATATTTTCTGATTTTGCTAATAATTTATTTAGAAAATTTAATTTGTGTCTTTCATCAAATAATGAATCAAAAAAATTTTTAAAAAAACTCGGAGCAAAAGAAATAAAATATATTGGAAATTTAAAATACGCACAATCAGAACAAAAAATAGATAATTTAAAGAATAATGTTCAAAAATTTATAAAATCTAAAAAAGTTTGGTGTGCATCTAGTACTCATTTTAATGAAGAATATTTATGTGGTTTAATTCATAAAAGATTAAAGAAAAAACATAAAAATTTATTAACAATTATTATTCCTCGTCACATAAATAGAATTGAGTCTATTAAAAAAGAATTAGCTAATCTTACTCTGAAAATTCAACTAGATGAGCCATCATCATCAATTGATTCAAAAACTGATATATATTTAGTCAATTCGTATGGAAAAACTAAATCTTTTTATAATAATTGTAAAAATGTTTTTCTTGGAGGCTCAATCATAAATCATGGTGGGCAAAACCCCTTGGAAGCAGCTAGGTTTGGCTGTAAAATTTTACATGGTAAAAATGTATCAAATTTTAGAGAAATTTATGATTTTCTAAATAAAAATAAAATATCGCATTTGGTAAGAACAAAACTAGAGTTTGAAAGAAAATTAGATACTCTTCTTTCTAAAAAAAATAACTCTTCTAAAACTATTAGATTTAGAATTAATCATATCGGTAAAAAAATTTTAAAAGATACACAGAAAGAAATTAATTTTTTTTTAAAAAATGCAATTTAAAAAACCAACATTTTGGGATTATAAAAAAATATCTTTCTGGTCAATTTTATTATTTCCATTTTCAATCTTATATTTAGGAATAATCTGGATCATTAGAGTTCCAGCAATATTCAAAAAATATAAAAAACCTTCTATTCCCATAATATGTGTAGGTAATATTTATCTAGGAGGGACTGGTAAAACACCTTTAGTTAAAGAAATTTTTAATATTACAAAATCCTTAGGTAAAAATCCTGCATTTATAAAAAAATATCATGCTTATTTATCTGATGAAATCAAAATGTTAAAAGATAAAGGAAAAACTTACACCAATCACAAAAGATACGAAAGTTTGCTTTTGTCAATTTCCAATAATCACAATGTCGCAATATTAGATGATGGTTTCCAGGATTTTTCAATTAGACCAGATTTTTCAATTTTATGTTTTAATTCTAAACAAATGATAGGTAACGGTCTCTTAATTCCATCCGGACCTTTAAGAGAAAGTTTAACTGCTATTTTAAGAGCTGACTGTATAATAATAAACGGTCATAAAAATTTAGAGTTTGAAAAAAAACTTTTTAAAGCAGTTCGAAATAAAAAATTACATATATTTTATTCAAAATATAAAATTAAAAATATCGAAAAATTTAAGAATAAAGAAATTACTGCTTTTGCAGGAATTGGAAATCCATCAAATTTTTTTGATTTATTAAGAGAAAATAAATTAAATATAAAGGAAACTTATTCTTTTCCTGATCACCACGATTATTCTGAAAAAGATTTTGAAAAAATAATAAAAGATAAATCTAACAAAATTATTACAACCGAAAAAGATTATTATAGAATGAATGAGTCACAAAAACAAAGTTGTGACTATGTAGAAGTTGATTTACAAATTGAAAACAAAGATAAATTTAAAGATATTATCAAATCTTATTTATGAAAATAGTAAAACATTTTTTTGAATTTATATTCATTGTCCCCTTCTTTATTATTTTTAAAATTATTGGATACAAAAACGCAACGAATTTAGGTGAATTTATTGGTAAAATATTTGGTCCATTGTTTAGATCTAATTTTAAAATTCAAAAAAATTTAGAAAATTCAAATATTGGCAATTCAAAAAAAGATAGAAAAATTATTATCAATAATATGTGGGGCAATTATGGAAGAATTTTTGCAGAATACATGTACATTAAACAATATAGACAAAATAGTCTTTCAAATAATATTGAAGTAGTTGGCCAAAATATTTTGGAAGAAATTAAAAATGATAATAAACCAGTAATATTTATCTCTGGACACTTTAATAACTTTGAATTAATGGCCATGCATCTAGAAAAATCTGGTATCGATTTGGCTGCTATATACAGACCTTTAAATAACAAATTTTTAAATCCTTTAATGGAAAAAATTAGAAAAAATTATATTTGTAAAAAGCAAATAAAAAAAGGCATGTCTGGTACAAAAGAAACCTTAAAATATTTTAAAAAAGGTACTTCTATTGCTTTAATGATTGATCAAAGAGTTTCTGAGGGAATAAGTTGTAATTTTTTTAATAAAAAAGCTTTAACAACTACTATACCAGCTCAATTTGTAAAAAAATTCAATTGTAAGGTTATTCCAATATATATTGAAAGAAAGAATGGATATCAATTTAGACTAGAGATATTTAAACCTATAGAGTTTTTTAAAAATGAAAATATTGAAATTATTACATCTAATTTAAATAAAATTCTTGAAGAAATGATAAAAAGAAATCCAGACCAATGGATTTGGACACATAACAGATGGAAATAATTTAATTATTTTTTTCTCTTTTTTTTGCAGCCTCTATATAAGAATAATAAGCTTCTTGTAACTCAACATTCCAATAATTAAGTTGATCTAAAGAAATTTTTTTACCCGATATTGCACAAATCACATGATCTCCTTCCTCAATTATTTCAAAATTATTTGGTAAATATTTTATTTTTGCTAATTTTTTAAACATTTTTAGTTTATATATTATTATATGAAAGTTGGGATAATTGGAAGCGGTGGGAGAGAACATGCTTTGTGTTATGCAATTAAAAAATCTAAAAAAGTAGAAAAGATTTTTTGTCTACCAGGAAACGCTGGAACGCACGAAATAGCAGAGAATATTGATTTAGATATAAATAATTTTGAGTTGTTAAAAGAATTCATTAAAGAAAATGATATAGATATAATCATCATTGGTCCTGAAAAACCCTTAGTTGAAGGTATTGTTGATTTTTTAGAAACAAATAAAATTAAAGTTTTTGGTCCAAATAAACTGGCATCAAAACTTGAAGGATCTAAAATATTTACTAAGAATTTATGTAAAGAATATAATATTCCAACAGCAAAATTTGGTGTTTTTAAAAATATAGAATCAGCTTTAAATTTTTTACTTAAATGTAAATTTCCTCTGGTAATTAAAGCTGATGGTCTGGCTGCAGGAAAAGGGGTTTATATTTGTGAAAATAAAAACCAGGGAGAACAAGCTATTAAAGAAATATTTAATGGAAAATTTGGAAAGGCAAACGAATTATTAATTGAAGAATTTCTAAAAGGTGAAGAGATGAGTTTCTTCGTAATTTCTGATGGAATAAGCATTAAAAATTTTGGTACTGCACAAGATCATAAAAGAGTTGGTGAAGGCGATGTAGGACTAAATACTGGCGGCATGGGGGCATACTCTCCATCTCGTTTGGAAAGCGAAGTATTAAATAAAAAAATTTTAGATAAAATCATAAAACCAACTCTAAAAGCTTTAGAAAATTTAAATACGAATTTTAAAGGTTTTTTGTATGCTGGTTTAATGATTATAGAAGATGAGCCATATTTAATAGAATATAATGTCAGAATGGGTGATCCAGAATGTCAAACTATTTTGCCAAGACTTAAAACAAATTTTTTAGAAATAGTAGAAGCAACTATTAATCAAAAACTAAATCAAATTGATGTAGATTGGTCAGATACTAAAACTTTATCAATAGTGCAATGCTCAAAAGGATATCCTGAGACCTATGAAAAAAATCTGGAAATTAAAAATTTAGATAAAATTATTCTTACAGAAAATGAATTTATATTTCACGCTGGAACTAAAATTGATAGTTCTAAAATTCTTTCAAGTGGTGGACGTGTGTTAAATTTTGTAGCTAAATCAAAAAGTTTTAAAAATAGTAGAGAGATTGTTATAGATCTAATTAATAAAATTAATTGGAAAAAAGGTTTTTATAGAAAAGATATAGGTTATAAAGTTATAGATGAATGAGGATAATTAGTGGAAATTTTAAAGGCAAAAAACTATTTTTACCTAAAGATAAAAAAACAAGACCACTAAAAGATATAGTAAAAGAATCTATTTTTAATTTAATCAAGCATTCAAAAAAAATTAATATAAATATTGAAAATTCATTAGTTCTAGATTTATTTTCAGGTACAGGTTCATTTGGTATAGAATGTTTATCAAGGGGCTCTCAAAAAGTATTTTTTTTTGAAAATTATAACGAAGCAGTAAAAGTTTTAGAAAAAAATTTAAATTCTCTTAAAAATACTAAAAATTTTAAAATCTATAAACAAAATTTTTTTAATTTTTTTTCTTTAGAAAATAATTTTGATTTTAATTTTGATCTAATTTTTATTGATCCACCTTATAAAGAAAAAAATATAAATCAAATAATTGAAAAAATCTTAGAAAAAAAACTTCTTAATCAAAATGGTATTCTGATAATTCATAGACACAAAAAAGATAATATTAATATTACAGAAAAACTAAGAATTATTGAAGATCGAACTTATGGAATTTCAAGAATACTTTTTGGAAATTAAAATTTTTTTAGTCTGTTTTTTTATCAATTCTACTGCTGGCTGATCAAAAGGATTTATTTTCATTGCTCTTCCTAAAAGTATTGTTTCAAAAATAAAAAAAGTAAACAATTCTCCTAAAGTCTGTTCATCTCTACTATTAATAATAAAACTTCTGTAAGGTATTTTTCTTTGTTTGAAAACTTTTTCAGTGGCAAGAAATTGGGAGTATGAAACCTCGTTAAGACTTTTGTTTTTAAGGTATGAATGTGTATCGAGTAAGCTTTTGTTTTTTATCTTTTTTGTATTTTTTTCTTTAACAAAAAAAAGTGTAAAAAAATGATTTTTATTTCCATGTAAATAATACTGCATCAAGCTATGATTATCTTTAGGCATTAATGATATTAATGGTAATATACCTTTACTTTTTTTACCTAAGCTTTCTGCAACTAATTGCTGGTACCAATTAAATAAATCATTTGATTTATCATCATAATTTAAAATTATTGAGTTAGTTTTTTTTTTATTAACCAAATCATAAATACTCGTAACATTTTGTATTAAAGAATTTATAAAATATTTTTTATTAATTAATTTGTTTAATCTTCTAAATTTTTCTGGTTTAAATCCCATTAATTGGGCTGGTAACATTCCAACTTCTGAAAGTACAGAATATCTACCTCCAATAAAATTATTATGGTGTATAATTTCTGCTCTCAATTTTTGAGCCAATTTCGTTAAATAATTTTTTTTATTCTCAGTTATAAAAATATTTGTATTTTTTTTATCAATTAAAATATTTGAATTTGAAATTGTTTCTAATGTGTTTCCTGATTTTGAGATAATAAGTGTTATTTTTTTTTTATTATCATTGTATAATGGAATGTTTGAAAAATTATCAACAAATGTAAATTTTTTATTTTTTGGTTTTAAAAATTTATATATTGCTTTTGCTCCTAGAATAGATCCTCCCATTCCTATTAATAAAACTTGATTTATTTTTTTTAATTTTTTAACTATTTTTTTTGAAAATGTATCTTTGTAGCTTTTATCTAAAGATAGTATTACTTCATTTTTTTCTTTAATTAAATTTTCATAAATATTAAGAATTTTTTTTTTTTTATTAAATTTTGTTTTTAAATTAAAATTTTTAAATTTTATACTTTTTCCAAACATCAATTTTATTCAATTTTTTGAAGAATTGATTCTTCTATTGATGAAGGTTTAGAATTTTTTTCATTTGTAGATGACTGTTCAGTATTACCTTTGTTCAACAAAATGTTAATTTCTTCATCCTCTGTTTCATTATCAATTATTTGACCATCCTGAGGTACTGGAAGTTTGCCATAACCAGGAGGCAAAACTAAAGGATTTTTTTTTTCTACTAAAAACTCATCTGTGCTTGATTTTTTTTGCAGAGTAAAAGCGTCTTTTGCTGACTGACATGATGCTAAAAAAAATAATGTAATAAATATGAGTGTAATTTTTTTCATGATTTCTTTTTTTTAAAAAATTCTAATATAATTAATAAAATTACTCCAATAGTAATAAATATATCAGCTACATTAAATATAAACCAATGAAAATTATTTATACTTATATCTATGAAGTCAGGAACAGAAGAATAGTAAATTCTATCAAATAAGTTGCCTAAAGACCCTCCAACAATCATTAAAAAGCCTAATTTTTCAACTCCTTTTGATTTATTTGCAAGCCAAATAATTATTGAGGTTATTAAAGCTATTAGAAGTGTAATTAAATTATAGTAAAATTTATCATCAAAAGAAAGTAATCCAAAAGCAATTCCCTCATTCCAAATTAAATTAAAATTTAAAAAGGATGTAACACTAAAATTTACTTCACCATTTACTTCTGCTGATTTAATTACAAGTAATTTACTCAATCTATCGATAGAGAAAATAAAGATAACAAATATTAAGTCTATTATTTTTTTTTTTGACATCCTATTTGCAATTAGGTCTTTCACATGGTGAAGTTCTTATTTTCCAACATATTGAACATTTGTCCCCTTTCGCTTTACTAGTCTCAACAACGACTTCATCTAAATTACTATTTTCTATTTTTGCTGATGAAGTTATACAAAGCTCAGATAAATCAATACCTTTTAAAATATTTTGATTTTCTTTATTTAATCTAATTATTAAAGCAGCTTCTAAACTAGACCCAATTTCCTTATTAGCCCTTTTTTGTTCAATACTTAAATTACACACATCTCTTATTTTAAGTAATCTCTCCCATTTTAAGTTTAATTCTGGATTTTCAAACTTTTTTGGGAAACTTAAAAATCTTTCTAAATGAATACTTTTTTTATTTTTTGAAACAAGCTGATAGATTTCTTCAGTAGTAAAAGATAAAATTGGTGCAAACCATTTTAATAATGAGTCCAGAATAATATTTAACAAAATTAGTGTTGATTTTCTTTTTTCAGATTCTTTAGAGTCACAATACAAAGTGTCTTTTCTAATATCAAAATAAAAAGCCGACAGGTCCACTGTGCAAAAATTTAGCAATTCTTTATAAAGATTATGAAAATCATAATTCTTAAAATACTTATCAAAGTTTAAATTAAGGGTATAAATTTTATGAAGCATAAATTGCTCAAGCTCTGGTAATTTTTTAACTTCTAATTTGGATAGATCATTACTTTCGAAAGAATCATTTAAATTGCCAAGTAAATATCTAAATGTATTTCTTATTTTTCTATAAGATTCAGCATGTTGATCTAATATAGAATAATCAATTCGTAAGTCCTCAGCATAATTGGATGAGGCAACCCAAATTCTAAGTATGTCAGCACCATATTTTTTCAAGATATCCTCAGGCGCGATTACATTGCCTAATGATTTTGACATTTTTAAACCTTTTCCATCAACAACAAAACCATGGGAAAGGATGGTTTCAAAGGGTGCTCTATCTCTTGTCCCACAAGACTCTAATAAGGAAGAATGAAACCAACCTCTGTGTTGATCAGAACCTTCTAAATACATTGAAGCAGGCCATTTTAAATCTTTTCTTTTTTCCAATACAAAAGAGTGAGTTGATCCACTATCAAACCATACCTCAACAATATCACTGAGTTTTTCATAATCTTCAGCTTTATATTTATTTCCTAAAAACTTTTGAGGATCATCTGAAAACCAACAGTCTGAACCCTCCTTTTCATAGATTTTAGCAATATTTTCAAAAATATTATCATCTACTAAAATTTCTTTAGTTTTTTTATTTATAAAAATAGGCAATGGAACCCCCCAAACTCTTTGTCTTGAAACACACCAGTCAGGTCGTGTTTCAATCATTGATTTTAATCTTTCTTTACCTTTGCTAGGATAAAAGGTGGTTTCATTAATTGCTTTTAAAGCTTTAGTTCTAAGTTTATGACTATCCATAGAAATAAACCATTGTGGTGTTGCTCTATGAACTAACGGTGCCTTTGACCTCCATGAATGTGGATAAGAGTGTATCAATTCACCGTTTGATAAAAGTTTTTTTTGTTCTTTAAGTTTTTCTATAACAATTGGATTAGATTTAAAAATATGAGTTCCTTCAAATAAAGCTACATTATTTGTATACTTTCCATCTCCATCTACTGTCTCAATGGCTTTTATACCATTGTTTAAACAAAGATTAAAATCATCTGGACCATGACTTGGAGCACAATGAACTATGCCTGTACCTTGTTCAGTAGTAACAAATCGAGCTTCTAACATAGGAATTTCGTAATCATAACCTAATTCAAAAAAAGGATGTTTGCATATAGTTCCTTTTAGTTCTTTACCTTTAAATTTTTTTAGTTTTTTAATATCTTTAATTTCACAATCTTTTAATACAGATTCTAACAATGCTTCTGCTAAAACAATTCTTTTATCTTTAAAATTTCCCTCATCTTTAATTTCAATAACTAGATAATCTAAACTCTCATTATAAGCTAAAGCTCTATTAGCTGGAATAGTCCAAGGTGTTGTTGTCCAAATTATTATATCACTTTCATTTAGTTCTTTAATGTTTGAAGATTTAACAGGAAAAGATGCATAAATAGTATCTGACTTGTGATCTTGATATTCTACTTCTGCATCTGCTAATGCTGTTTTCTCAACAGTAGACCATAAAACAGGCTTAAAGCCCCTATATAAACTTCCCTCTTTTAAAAACTTTCCTAACTCTCTTACAATTTGAGCCTCAGCATCGTAGCTCATTGTAGAATAATAATTTTCCCAATCCCCTACTACTCCTAACCTTTTAAATTGGTCCCTATGAACATCTATCCATTTCTCAGCAAAAGCTCTGCATTCTTTTCTGAATTCAACAATTGGTACTTCGTTTTTATTTTTTTTATTTTTTTTATATTGTTCTTCAATTTTCCATTCTATTGGTAATCCGTGACAATCCCATCCTGGAACATACACAGAATCTTTACCATCCATTTGATGAAATTTTACAATAATATCTTTTAAAATTTTATTAAGAGCTGTTCCCATATGTATATTACCATTTGCATATGGAGGACCATCATGAAGAACAAACTTTTCTTGTCCTTTTCTTGAATTTCTTAATTCTTTATATAAGCCGATTTTATCCCAGGACTTTAATATTTCAGGCTCTTTAGTAGGTAGATTGGCTTTCATAGAAAAAGCTGTTTTAGGTAAGTTTATTTGAGATTTGCTCATTATACTTTCTTAGCAATTAATAAATCATTTTTAATTTGTTTTTTTAATTGTTCGGCGTTTTTAAATTTTTTTTCTTTTCTTATAAATTTTAAAAACTCTACTGTTAAATACTTATTATAAAGATTTCCAGAAAAATTAAATAAGTGAACTTCTAAAAGTAATTTCTTCTGATTAAAAGTAGGTCTGTAACCTAAATTTGCTATACCCTTGATCCAAGTATTGCTATTTTTTTTTGTAGCCTTAACTGCGTAGACTCCCGGTTTTGCTAGAACATATTCTTTTATATCTAAGTTGCATGTTGGAAATCCAATTTTCTTACCTAACTTCCTTCCTTTTTCTACTTTTCCAATAATGCTCCAATTTCTTTTTAAGTACTTATTTGCTATTTCTAAATTTCCTTTACGCAAAAGATTTCTAATTAAAGAAGATGATATAACTTTCTTTTTTATCTTTTTTGGTTCTGATTTTATTATTTTATAGTCATATTTGTTTTCAAAATTAATAAGTTGAGAAACATTGCCTTCTCTTTTATTTCCATATCTAAAATTATTACTTACAAAAACAAATTTTGCTTTTAGCTTTTTGTGAATAACATTTTTAATAAAGTCTAGAGATTTTATTTTAGAAAAACTTTTATCAAATTTTTTATTGATTATAAAATCAACACTTAAATTTTTTAATAAGTGGTATTTTTGATCGAGATTTGAAATTCTAAAATTTTTTAATTTTTTATTAAAAAACATTTTTGGCATTGGTTCAAAAGTTAAAACTCCAATTTTCAATTTAAATTTTTTTTTATATTTTTTTGCAAGTTTAAATAGTTTTCTATGACCTATATGAACACCATCAAAATTACCAATTAGGATAATTGAATTTTTATGTCTTTGTTTTATATTGAAATGTTTATATACAAAATTTGATTTTACCATTTTAGCTCTGATTGTGTATAATTACAAATTGCTTCATAATTTTTCGAAATCTGATCCAGACCTTCTTTTTCTATTTCATTTTTATGAATACCGTTACTTACTAATAACGAATCATAATTTAAAAGATTAGCACCTTTAATGTCAGTATTTAAATTATCTCCTATACAAAGAATTTTTTTATTTTTATTATTAATTGATTGATTATAAACTTCAGGATAAGGCTTTCCAAAATAGACGACTTCACCACCAAGTTTTTCAAAAACCATAGCTACAGAACCTGCACACAATTCTCTTTTACTTCCCTTGTCAACTATCAAATCAGGGTTTGTACAAATCATTTTTTTGTCTAGTTTTTCTTCCAACAATTTTTTATAAAATTTTAAATCTTTATCATGTTCATCAAACAAACCAGTGCACAATATATATTCAATTTTTTCTAAATTTTCAGATTTCATATCTTCAAAATCTTTAAATAAATCAAAATCTCTAGGAGGACCTATATGATAAAATTTTTGATTTAAAAAATTATTTCTTAAATAATTTAATGCAGCCTCTCCTGAGGTAAAAACATGATCACGTATTTCTTTTTTTAAACCCATTTTTTCCAAAAAAATTTTTACTGGCTCACTTGGTCTTGGTGCGTTTGTTAACAAAACATAATCTTTTTTAATTTTTGATAACTCATCAAGTACATTAATGGCTTCTTTATGTAATGAAATTCCATTATGAACTACTCCCCATAAATCTATATAAAATAAGCTGTAATTTTCTGCTATAGAGCTCAGTCCTGCTTGATCTAAATTTTTAGTCATAAAACAATCTATAAACCATTAAACCCCTTATTTCCTATATTTTTTAACAGTAATTTAAGAGACCATCTTGAAATAGTTATCCTAATATCTATATGAAGTGCATACTTATAAGGAGAATTTTATGAAATTTAGACCGTTACACGATAGAGTTTTAATAGAAGTTTTAGACAGTAATGAAAAAACTTCTGGTGGCATAATCATCCCAGATACTGCACAAGAAAAACCTCAGGAAGGTAAAGTTGTTGCAGTTGGAGGTGGTGCAAAAACAGAAGATGGGAAAAAAATTCCAATGGATGTTAAAGTTGGTGACAAGGTTTTATTTGGCAAATGGTCAGGAACTGAAGTCAAAATTGATGGTAAAGAATACAGCATAATGAAAGAGTCTGACATTATGGGTATCTCAAGCAAATAATTTAATTTAAAGGAGAAACAAAATGGCAAAAATTGTTAAATTTGATGCAGAAGCAAGAGCAGCAATGATAAGAGGTGTTAACATATTAGCAGACACTGTTAAAGTTACTTTAGGACCTAAAGGTAGAAACGTAGTAATGGATAAATCTTATGGAGCTCCTAGAATAACTAAAGATGGCGTTTCAGTTGCAAAAGAAATTGATCTTGAAGATAAGTTTGAAAATATGGGTGCACAGATGGTCAAAGAAGTTGCTAGCAAAACTAATGATGAAGCTGGAGATGGTACTACGACAGCAACTATTTTAGCTCAAGCTATCGTTAAGGAGGGTGTAAAATATGTTACAGCCGGAATGAATCCTATGGATGTAAAACGTGGAATTGATGCTGCAGTTGATGTTGTAAAAGAAAACTTAATCTCATCAGCAAAAAAAGTAAAAGATAGTGATGAAATCGCTCAAGTTGGTACAATTTCTGCAAACGGTGATAAAGAAATTGGAACTATGATTGCAAAAGCAATGCAAAAAGTTGGTAATGAGGGAGTAATTACTGTTGAAGAAAACAAAGGTGTTGAAACTGAATTAGACGTTGTAGAAGGTATGCAATTTGATAGAGGATATTTATCACCATACTTTATTACTAATAGTGATAAAATGACAACTGAATTAGAAAATCCTTTAATTCTTTTACATGAAAAAAAATTAACAAATTTACAACCAATGGTTCCACTTTTAGAAGCTGTTGTTCAAGCTGGTAGACCATTAATGATTATCTCAGAAGATGTGGAAGGAGAGGCATTAGCAACTCTAGTAGTAAACAAATTAAGAGGTGGTTTAAAAGTTGTAGCTGTAAAAGCTCCTGGATTTGGCGATAGAAGAAAAGCTATGCTTGAAGATATTGCAATCTTGACAGGTGGCCAAGTTATTTCTGAAGATCTAGGAATTAAACTTGAAAATGTAAAACTTGACGATCTTGGTTCATGTAAGAAAGTTAAAGTTGATAAAGATAACAGTACAATTGTTAATGGAAGTGGTAAAAAATCAGATATTGAAGCTAGATGTTCTTCAATTAAACAACAAATAGATGAAACAACATCTGACTACGATAAGGAAAAGCTTCAAGAAAGACTTGCTAAATTAGCAGGTGGAGTTGCAGTAATAAAGGTTGGTGGTGCAACTGAAGTTGAGGTTAAAGAAAGAAAAGATAGAGTTGAAGATGCTTTAAATTCAACAAGAGCTGCAGTAGAGGAAGGAATTGTAACAGGTGGTGGTTGCGCATTACTATACGCTTCTCAAGATCTAAACAAAGTCAAAGTAAAAGGTGATGATCAAAAAGCAGGTGTTGACCTAGTTAAAAAAGCATTAGAGTCTCCTATTAGACAAATTACTAAAAATGCTGGAGTAGATGGTTCAGTTGTTGTTGGTAAATTGTTAGAGCAAAACAAAAAAACTCAAGGTTATGATGCTCAAAACGAGGAATATTGCGATATGTTTGCAAAAGGTATCATTGATCCTGTCAAAGTTGTAAGAACAGCTCTACAAGATGCAGCTTCAATTTCTGGATTACTAGTAACTACAGAAGCTATGATTGCTGACAAACCAGAGGAAAAAGATGCTGGTGCTCCTGCGATGCCTGGAGGAATGGGCGGTATGGGAGGAATGGGTGGTATGGGTGGTATGGGAATGTAATCGTTCTCACTCATTTAAAAATTCAAAAAGGGCAGTTTTTACTGCCCTTTTTTTTATTTTAAAAATGTTTTGGGCACTTTTTTACTGTAACGATATTTGTCAAAAAAATATTTTCCTTCTTTTCTTATTAATTTTACATCATCATCATCAAGTTTAAGTTTATGTTTTATTTTGGAATTTATGCTTAAGCTTTTTAATTTAATTTTTTTAAATTTAATTTTTTCATTATCTAATGACAAAATACCTTTTAATTTTTTAATATTCTTTTCCATATTTTCATACTTATAAATATGAACTTTATGTTTATTACTATAAATGATATCTTTCATCCAACTAAACCAATATGAACATTGAAATCTTAAAAAAAGTTTAAATAAATGATTAATCTCTTTTTTATTTAATTTATTTAAATCACTTATATCTAAAATTTTTTCATAATATAAATACCACCAAAAATAACTTACTATCCATTGATATGGGTTTCGAACAATAGCAAAAATATAATATTCATTGAGATTCAATTTAATTTTATCTTCTAAAACTTTTAAACTTGAATGATCGTTTAAAATTATTTTTTTAGAGAATCTGAGTCTTTTAAAATTTTTTAAAGTAAATTTAATTTTTTTATACTCATAATTTTGTTTAATAAGTAAATTTAATTTTTTTTTTAATTTTTCTTCATTAAGTAATAAGCCTGTTATAGTGTCTTTTTTTCCACAAAATTGTGATAAGTAAAATTCTATTGAACTGCCAGCGGTTTTAGCTGTTTTTAAAAAAATAAAATTATTTTTTTTTGAAATTATCATTTTAAATTTTTTTAATAAATCTTAATTTTTTTACTATAAATCTTTTTTAAAATTTTTTTATAATTTGAATACAAATCCTGTTTAGTTGAAGAGTTATTTAAAATCAAATCAGGTTTTTTTGGTTTAATAAATTTTATATCAACACCAACAACATTCTTAATTTTTCCACTAAATGCTTTTTTGTATAATTTTTTATAATCTCTTTTTCTTAAAATCTCCATTGGAGTATCTATAAATATTTCAAAATAATTTTTTACATTTTTTCTGCACCAATTTCTAAACCTTTGGGAAGTTATATTTGCAGATACAATCAAATTAACTTTTTGATCAGAAACATATTTTACTAATGAAGTAAGTCTTATCGCATTAACATCTCTATCTCTTAGAGTGTATTTAATGTCATCATGAAATATTTTTCTGAATTCATCTCCATCAAAAAATACAGTATTTTTTTTTTGTTTTTTAAATTTTTTAAAAAAATATTTTCCTAAAGTACTTTTACCACTCGCCGATATGCCTGTTATCCATATAACCACTAGCTAACTATCTGTTTATTTTTTACAAATATATAGAGGGGATCTTTTAATAATTTTAAAATATCCATTCTGTTTAAATTCTTGGTCATAAATTTTTTTGTAATTTTCATAAAAATCATTAACAAGTTCTATTCCCCTAGGCTCAACACCTGATGCAACAAAACCTTTTAATATTTCCCAATCCGTAACTCTGAGCTCTTCTTCTTCTACTTTTTTTTCTGATTTAAAATGATTTTTTAACAATTGATCTGCAATTTCCTCTGTGAAAGAGTCTATAATTCTGTCGGTCGGAAAATTTTTATCTAAACTTCTCCCAATTTCATACACATTAAGCATATGTTTTTCACTATTAGTTGTAATACTACAAAATGAATTTGAATTATTGTTTAAACATTCATTTAAGTTTTTTAAAGCTTTGTTTTTATCTTCTGCATGATAAAGAACATTATGACACAAAACCATATCAAACTGCCCCTTAAACTTTTCTAAATTTTCTACATCTGCCACTTCATATTTTTTTTTAGCAATTAAATCATTTGTATTTGATTTTGCTTTCTCCACCATTGCTTCAGAGAAATCAGTAAATACAATATCAAATTTATATTTTTTCATTTTTTCTAAATTTTTTTTCCAAAAAACTGATGTGCCACATCCAACATCTAAAACTTTTATTTCTTGACCATCAAAACCACTTAAATCATATTGATCAAAAATCCACTCATGAAAGCCAATCTTATTTTTTGTAAATTGATGAATTTTAATTCTTGCTTCTAAATATTGTGTAGATTTGTATTGTTTTTCTTTAAGATATTCTTTTGAAATTTCTTCTGGCATTATATTGAAAATATCCTTTCTATATTATTATTGTCTCTTTTCATTTCAATAAAATTATTATCTGCATCATAATTAAGCATATATATATCTGGCATTGTCATTTTTTTCCAATCATTAAAACCAAATTTTATTTTAAAGAAAAACTTAAGTATAATTCCAATTAATACTCCATGTGTAATAACTATTATATCTTCATTTCCACTTTTAAATTTTTCAAAAACTTCATTAAGAAAAGGTTTGATTTTATTAAAATGATCTAAATGTGAAATGCCATTGCCAACTTGAAAAGACTCGTCCTCCCACATTTTTTCTATAATTTGATGCTTAGACATTTTATCATCTTTTGGCATATGGATTTCCTCTAAATTAGAAGTAGTAATAGCTTTATTATCGCTTGTTTCTTCTAAAAATGGTTCAATAGTTTGGACCGCTCTTTTAAATGGACTGCTATAAACCTTAGTATTTTTTAAACCCAAATCAATTAATTTTTTTTTCAAAGAACCAGCTTGTATAATTCCATCCTCATCTAATTCTCTCTCATGATCTTGACCAGCCATTGCTGCTTTACCATGTCTTATAAAGATTATTTTTTTTATTTTTTCCATGAAAAATTAATAAATCCTTTTAAAGATTTCTTTCAAATATTCAAGCAATTTAATAATATCAAAATAGATAATTAAATTTAATTTTAAATACTAAAATAGAAATATGTCAAAAAGATATAGTGGAAAATCTTTTAAGGATTCAAGTGTAAATAAAAAACCAAAATTAAGCCTTAAAGAAAAAAGAAGATTAAAAAAAGAAAAGGCAAAAAAATCAAAATAAAAACATAATTTTTACAAATTCTTAATATTTATTAAGCATTTTTAAAGTTTTCAAAAAAAAAAATTACTGTATAAGAGCCGGAATTTATGAATAAAGATATAATAAATATCACAATTATAGCCCATGTTGACCATGGCAAAACAACATTAATAGACAATCTAATGAAACAAAGTGGTTCATTCAGAGAAAATGAGGTTGTAGATGAAAGACTAATGGATTCTGGAGAACTAGAAAAGGAAAGAGGTATAACGATTTTAGCTAAACCTGCCTCAATAAAATGGAAAAATTCTAGAATTAACATTATAGATACTCCGGGTCACAGAGATTTTGCAGCCGAAGTGGAAAGAGTATTAAGTATGGCTGATGGAGCTCTTTTGTTAATAGATTCTGTTGAAGGAGTAATGCCTCAAACAAAATTTGTTTTGGCTAAAGCTTTAAAACAAGGTCTAAAACCAATCGTTGTAATTAATAAATTAGATAAAACTGATCAAAGAGCAAACGAAGTTTTAGATGAAACTTTTGATTTATTTGTAAGTTTAGAAGCTAATGAAGAGCAATTAGATTTTCCAGTTTTATACGCTAGTGGAAGATCTGGATGGGCTGATAAAGAAGTTGATGGTTCAAGAAAAAATTTAAACGCTTTGCTAGATAAAATTATTGATCATGTGAAACCAGCTGAGTTAGATAAGACAAAACCTTTTGCAATGCTTTCTACTCTTCTTTATGCAGATAGTTTTCTGGGTAGAAGTTTGGTAGGAAGAATAGCTCAAGGAACTGCAAAAGCCAATCAGACAATTAAAGCAATTAATTTAAAAGGTGAAAAAGTTGATGAAGGAAGACTTACAAAAATTTTCAGGTATGAAGGGACAAAAAAAGTTCCAATTGAAGTTGGTGAAGCTGGAGATATTGTTGTGGTTGCAGGTTTAGAAAAAGCTAATGTTGCAGATACTATTTGTGATCTTGAAGTAAATGATCCAATTGAAGCTACACCAATTGATCCACCTACTATGTCAATTAAAATTACGGTCAATACTTCCCCTTTAGCCGGTACTGAAGGTAAAAAATTAACAAGCACACAAATTAAGGATAGATTAGTTCAAGAAGCACAAAATAATGTGGGTATTACATTCAAAGGAAATGAAGGAAATGATTCTTTTGTAGTTAGTGGCCGAGGTGAATTAATGTTGGAAATTTTACTAACTCAAATGAGAAGAGAGGGTTTTGAAATGACAGTAAGTCCTCCTAAAGTTTTATATAAAAAAGATGAAAATGGAAACAAACTAGAACCAATAGAAGAAATTACAATGGATATAGATGAAGAGTACTCTTCAAAAATAATTGACTCTATGAATAAAAGAAAAGGTAAATTGATAGAATTAAAGGACACCGGTAAAAATAAAAAAAGATTAATTTTTCATGCTCCAACTAGAGGTTTAATGGGATACACAAGTAGATTTTTAACATTTACAAAGGGTAACGGTGTAATAAATAAAATTTTTCATGACTATGGTCCTTTTAAAGGTGAAATGGAGGGAAGAAAAAATGGTGCATTAATTTCTATGGAAAAAGGTAAAGCTGTAGCATTCGCAATATTTAATTTACAGGCTAGAGGTGAAATGTTTATTACTCACAATGATCCTGTTTATCCTGGAATGATTGTTGGCTTATCCCCAAAACCTGGTGATATGATTATTAATGTTATGAAGGGAAAAAAACTAACTAACATGAGAACACAAGGTACAGATGAAAACGTTGTTCTTACTCCAGTTAGAAAAATGTCAATTGCAGAACAATTAAGTATTTTAAATACAGATGAAGCACTTGAAATTACACCAGAATCATGCAGATTAAGAAAGGCTATTCTTGATCCTCATGAAAGAAAAAAAAGTGAAAAATCTGGAGCTGCTGCTTAGTCAAAAATTTTATCAACCAAATATAATCCTAAAGCAACGCAAGGACCTATTCCGAAAGCAAATAATAAAGTTCCAATCCCTACTGTTCCGCCCAAGTACCAACCAATACTAACAACTGAAATTTCTAAAGTTGCTCTCACTGCCGCTATAGGTAAATTTGTTATTTCTTGAAGACCAATCATTAAACCATCTCTTGGTCCTGCTCCTAAATTTGAAACTAAATAAATACCACCTCCAATTCCAACTATAATTACTGAAATAAAAGCTAAAAGTAGTTGATGAATATAATTAGAAGGAGTAGGTACAAATTTTATACAAAGATCAATCATTAAAGCAATTATTAATGCATTAAATATAGTTCCAAGACCTGGTTTTTGACCTAAAGGAATCCATAGAATTAAAACTGCTACACTAATTAAAAACGTGATTGTACCAATGCTTAAATTTACATTTAAAGAAATACCTTGAGCTAAAACACTCCAAGGAGATGCTCCCGTAAATGAAACAATTAACAAGCCCTCACCTAAGCCAAACAAAGTCAAGCCAAAACATAAAAAAAAGAAAGTAGAAAATTTTGGTTTAAAATTATATGGCTTTTCAGAACTCCAATTTACTCTTGGTATTTTCTTTATTTTCAAAAACATTTTTTAATAAGATATTTCTATTATTGATAAAGTCTAATAATGTAACTGCCAAATGAAAAAATTTATAGTCATTTTATTTTTTATACTCTTTTCTTCTATTTCAATGGCTAATATGGCTCACTATAACAAATATAATAAAATTGAAATGGAAATTTTTAGAAATGGTAAATTAATTGGTTATAACTATTATTTTTTTTCAAGAAAAGGTGATGAAACAATTGTAACTAACCAAATCAAATTTTCAGTAAAACTTTTAGGAACTATCATTTTTCAAGTTGAAGGATATAGTGAAGAAAAATATTTTAAAGATCAATTAATTTCTTACGTCTCAAAAACTTTACAAAATAATAAAAAAAAATTTGTTAATCTAAGTTTTGATAAAAAAAAAAATATATTTAATATAAATGGTTCTTCATATAATGGTGAAGCATCAATTAATAATGTCATTGGAAACTGGTGGAATCATAAAGTTCTACAATCAGATAGTCAGATTAGCCCAATTTCAGGAAGTATTAAGGAACAGGTGGTTACATTAATAGGTAATGAAAAAATTAATCAGTATGGAAAAACTTACGTGGTTGATCATTTTACATTGAAATCAAAAGACATGTCATTACCTAAAGATAAGAGACTTGATTTTGATATCTGGTATGATCAAGAAAATTCTAGAATTATACGAGTAACTTATTCAAGAATGGGTGATTGGGAATATCGCCTGAAAAATTTTGAATAATTTAATTACTTTCCAGCAACAATCATTCCTTCAATCATCATAGTTGGAGAATTAGTTGAATAATTAAATTCTAAATCATTTGCTAAAGTTATATTTTGAAACATTTCTTTAAAATTACCTGCTACAGTAATTTCATTAATTGGATATTTAAATTCTCCATTTTCAATTAAAAAACCGGTAGCACCTACAGAATAGTCTCCCGTTACAATATTACTTCCATGACCTATAGTTTCAGTAATATAAAGACTCTTTGAATTAGAATTTAAAAGGTCTTTGTAAGAAATTTTTCCATTATCAATATAAAGGTTGCTAGCACCTCCACATCTTCCATTTGATTTAAGATTTAACTTCTTCCCATTATATGTATCTATTAAATAATGTTTGAGTATGCCCTGTTCAACCAACTTTAAAGTTTCATTTTTAACTCCTTCAGCATCAAAACTTCTTGAGCCAAGACCTTTCATTATGTCTGGTTTATCAAAAATATTTATAGAGTCTGAAAATATTTTTTGATTAATTTTATCTTTCAAAAATGAAGTCCCTCTAGTAATGACAGAAGATGAAATAGCACTTGCAAAAGTATTTAATATTCCTTTTGCTATTCTTTTATCAAAAATAATATTAATCTTTTCACTTCCAATTTTTTTTGGATTTAATTTTCTTATGGAGTGATCTGCCGCTATTTTTCCTAAATTCTCAGCATCCTTAATGTCTTTAAGGTGACATTTGCTAGTATATTCATAATCTCGTTCCATACTTTTTTCGTCTTTTGCTACAGTTATGCTTGATGCATTAAATGAAGATGATTTATAACCATCACAAAAACCATCACTATTAGCCAGAATAAAATTTGATTTATTTTCTGTAAAACTAGACTCAGTATTAACTATTTTTTTATCATCTGATGCGGAGTTCTCTAGTCGTTTTAAGTACTCGATTTTATCATTATTTTCTATATGACTTTCATCATATAAATTTAAATCTTTTACTTCTTCTGCAAGCAAATCTTTATCTGGTAATGAATTAAATTCATCCTCAGGAGTATTTTTTGTAGTTTCTATACATTTTTTAATCAAAATATTTAAATTATCGTTTAATAAATTTGACGAAGATATGGAAGATTTTTTTTTACCAATATAGGTTGTTATATATATTCCAAGATCATCTGATCTGTTAGACTCATCTAATTTTTTATTTCTAAAATTAACAGTTTCAGAAATTGAGTTATTTACAATTACACTTGTATCAGATGCACCTAGCTTCTTTGATAAATCTAAACAATAAGAAGCTTTTTTTTTTAAATACTCTTGATCTTTAACCATCTATAATTTTGTGCCACCAACTGTCATTCTATTGATTAGTATGGAAGGCTGAGCAACTCCAACAGGAACACCTTGACCAGCTTTGCCGCATGTTCCAATTCCAGGATCTAACATCATGTCATTACCAACCATTGAAACTTCTTTTAAAATTGAAGGACCATCACCTATAAGTGTTGCTCCTTTAATCGGTGATCCAATTTTACCATTAACGATTTCATATGCTTCTGTACAATTAAATACAAATTTTCCTGAAGTAATATCAACTTGTCCTCCACCAAAGCTCACTGCAAAAATACCTTTGTCTACTGATTTAATCATTTCATCTTGAGTTTGTTTGCCATTTAACATCATAGTATTTCTCATTCGAGGTAATACAATATGTCTATAATTTTCTCTTCTGCCACTTCCTGTAGATCTAGTATTCATCAAACGAGCATTTAATCTATCTTGCATAAAATTTTTTAGAATTCCATTTTCAATCAATACAGTTTTTTCTGTTGGTGTTCCTTCGTCATCAATTGTTAGACTTCCTCTTCTATTATCTATAGTTCCATCATCAACTATGGTAACATCCTCGCTGGCAACCTTTTGGCCCATCAGATCATGAAATGCAGAAGTTTTTTTTCTATTAAAATCTCCCTCTAAACCATGACCTATAGCTTCATGAATTAAAATTGCAGGCCACCCTGGGCCTAGAACAACTTTCATTTCACCTGCAGGTGCTGGTTTACTTTCTAAATTCACTGAAGCTATTCTTAAAGCTTCATCACAAACATTTTTCCAATTATCCTCTTTCAAATAAGAATCATAAGATTGTCTACCACCAATTCCATATACACCTGATTCTTTTCTTCCATTTTTTTCAAGCATAACAGATACATTAAATCTAATTAAAGGACGTACGTCCGATAATGTTTCGCCTCCAGATCTAATTATCTCTATAGACTTCTGCTCCCCATTAAAATTAGCTGTTACCTGTTTGATATTATTATCTTTTGATCTAAGATATTCATTAACTTTGTTTAAAATTTCTATTTTAGAACTAAGTGTTTTTTGTTCAATCGGATTAATATTTTCATAATACTTTTTATTAGATTTACTAATAGAATGATTGTACGTGCCTTTGGCAGATTTTAATGTAGATTTTAAATTCTCTGAGGATTGTTTTAATGAATTTTTAGATATTTCGTTAGAATGAGAGTAAGCAACAATTTCATTTGATATAGCTCGAAACCCAAATCCCAAGTCAGAACTATAACTAGAGTTTTTTATTTTATTGTCATCTAATAAAATATTCTCAGATATAGAGTTTTCTAAATATAATTCACCATCATCACATTTTTTTAAAGTATCTGAAATTATATTCTCTGCATTATTTCTAGATAAGTCAGATTTTTCAAAGAAATTACTCATGATTAGCTATACATAGGTTGTTTGAGATAATTTTCAACTAGAGTATTTTACGCATGTACATATCTTAAGTAAGTGAGTAATTATGAGTTTATTATGAAAGTTTATTTCAATAATTCCTGTAAAATTTGTAAAGCAGAAATAGATTTATATAAGAAAGAAAAAATTCAAGAGATTGATTGGATAGATATAACAAACAATGAATTAGCTGAAATAGAAACCTCTAAAAATAGCGAAGAACTATTACGAAGACTTCATATTAAAGAAGGCAAGAAAGTTACTCAAGGTGCAGAAGCATTTCTAGCATTATGGAAAAAAATCCCAAAATATAAATTTTTGTATAATTTTTTTAAATTGCCAATAATTTTTAATTTATTTTCTTTTGGATATGAAATAGTAGCCTTTTTTCTATATTTAAAAAATAAAAAACAATTAAAAAATTAATTAAAAAAAAATAATAAGAACTTACTTAATAAAGACATTGAAGATATAAACATAACAAGAACTATCGAATACATAAATAAAACAATTTTATTTTTTTTTCTTCTTAGTCTTACAAAATCTTTATCATCTAAATCAGAAATATCTCTCTTACCCATAACTGGATAATCGTAACTAAATCGCCAAGTACTATCTCCCAGTCTAGGATCTAGATTGTTATAATATGTTATCCATGCAAGAATATATTTTAAAATTATATAAAGAATTATAAGAAAAGCAGTGCCTAAAATCATTTAAGATAATACCTATTAAAAAAAAAAATATTAATTGTTATTTTTGTCTCTTTTTCTTGCTATGAGTTGAGTTAAAGAATCAACCATTGTGTCTGAAGCTTTAAATATGTCTGCACTCCTAAATTCATGTGAAAGATTTTTTTCTGGATTAGTTTTGTCTTCAATCACAATTCCTTCATCTGGAGAATTGTTTTTTATATAAATTAGTAACAGCCACTCTTCATCTTCGGACTCATCCCATCTAATAAAAATCTCACCAGTCTCAAATCTTCTATCAATACAACGAAAGATAGACATATTTCGAGTAACATGTCTTTTATTTAACTGAAACACTAAACTACTTGCACTTCTATAAAAACTTTCTAAAGCAAATTCTATTTTTTGTCTTGCTAAAGTATATTCTTTCTCTTTTAATAATAATGTTTCTCTATCCTCATCTCCTTGGAGTTTTACTCCAAGGGATTCAACTCTTTCTTTAATTTTTTGATCTCTAATAATTCGGTATTTTTCTTTTAGCTTATCAATTCTTTCTTGTAATCCCGAATAATCTTCTCTTTTCTCTCTTAAAGAAATTTTTTCAAGTCTCTCTAACTCTTTAACTTCTCTAATTCTAAATTTCTCTATTTGTTTATCTAATCTTAATTGTTTTAAAAACTGCTTCTGTTTTTCTGCTTGTTCAATTCTTAAAAGAGCCTGTTCTTTTCTTAAAAATAATTTTATGTCTTTTGTTCTTTGTTTTTCTAATCTGACTTCATCTTTTAAAGCCTGTTCTTTTAATTTTGCTTTTAAAATTTCTTCATCTTTCTTTTGTTTTTCAATTGCAATTTTTTCCTTTCTTTCATTCTCAATCCTTTCTAATTTTAATCTTCTCTTTTCATTATCTTTTAAAATTTTATAATTTGAAATGGTTTCTGAAATTTTATCAAAAAATCCCTGGATATATTTCTCTAATTTAAAATTAATCT
>CACEIY010000002.1 GCA_902559635.1 uncultured Pelagibacteraceae bacterium
AATCATTGCTCCACCTTTGGTACGTATATCTGGATAAAATTGGTTATCCCAAGTAGAAAATAATGAAGTAGTGACATACATACGTTTTCCATCCAAAGATAGTTGGTACATTTGTGGCCCTCCAGCAATTTTAACTCCATTCACAATAGGAGCTTTGCCTAAGAGGCCTCCCATCCATACCTGTGCAGTTAATTTAGGATTATGAGGATCAGATATATCGTATTGTCTCATATCACCATGAAGCCAATTATTTAAATATAGATACTTATCATCCATAGATACCAGAATAGCAGACATAACACCTGGAACGGGTATAGGCCAATCAGGATGAGGTTCATTTTCAACATCGATAACTTTTTCCCATTCCCATTTTCCTTCTTTAGTTTTCCAAAAATGAATAACATTAGAGCTAAGAGCTGCTCCACAAAATCCGTGGCTACTATTAGGATCATGTAAAAATTTTACTTCTAGCGGTAATAATCCATCTTCACCAAGATACATTGTTTGAACAGGTTCTTTTTTCTTAAAATCCCAAACATGTAATCTACGGCCGTACTTCAAATGCCCAACTTCTTCAAGATCAAAACCTGGCATAAAAGTATTAGGTGCAGCCCATTCAGAACTAATCATAACATTATGACGTGGTTGATACCAAAAATCATAGCTAAAAGGTATATCCCCCATAGAGTTTTCCCAACGACCGACAATTTCAAAATCTTTGTTTAGGTGCAAATATCCACCTGGGGCATCTCCTTTAGCGTTTCCAAGAAAAGAAATGATGATTTCAGATCCTAAACAATGCACTGTATGTGGTCCTGACAAGTTAGTTTTAGATTTAATTTCTGAGCCTTTAATAACTTTATGAATTCGGGGAGCAAATGGGTCTGTTGCAGTATCAATTACATAAATATTATTTGATCGAACACCTGGAACTAGAAGATATTTTCGACTCATTCCAGCATCATTATGACAAGAAGAACATGCGTTCCATCCCATATGATGTAATTCATCTCCAATTCCAGGCATTTCAAGACGATGGATAACTTTAGAATAATTAGGGCTATCTGGATCAACATCAACAGTTGCCAGATAATCAGGTTTTTGAATTCCAGTTCCTGTGTAAATAGCAATAGTATACAAAAGTTTTTCTGTTGGTGCTTTGATTGCTTCAGAAGGGCTAGCATAACCAGGGCCACAACACGATTTATCCATGATCTTGTTATTTCCCATTACTTATCCTTTTTTATCTGTTCCTCACAAAATTTTTTTGCTTCTTCTATAGTCATTGGCTGTTCTAATTTTTGGCTTCCTGCAATACAAGCATCTGTAGCTCTTTTAAAATTATGATCCCTAAAACTTAAAATTATATAAAGTGCTAAAATCAAAAAAATGACGATAGAAATATTTTTAATTGTCATTTATTTTTCCATTTAGGTTTTCTTTTTTCTAAAAATGCAGAAATACCTTCTTTGGCATCCATAGCCATCATGTTTAATGTCATCATTTTACTTGTGTACGCATATGCCTTTCTTAAAGGCATTTCTAATTGTTTATAAAAAGCTTGTTTTCCTATTTTGATAGTAAGATTAGATTTTGAAGCAATTTTTTTAGCTACTTTTAATACTTCACTATTTAACTTAGATTTTGAAAAACAATCATTTATTAAACCAACTTCTTTTGCATAATTAGCTTTAATAGGTTCTCCTGTAAGCAGCATTTTCATCATTGGTTTTCTATTAATTTTTCTACTAACTGCCACCATTGGGGTACTACAAAATAAGCCTATGTTTACACCTGGAGTTGCAAATAAAGCATCATTAGTACTATAAGCTAAATCACAGCTCGCAACTAACTGACAACCAGCTGCATATGCTGATCCATGAACTTTAGCAATAACTGGTTTTCTTCCTTCAACAATTTGAAGCATTAACTTTGAACAAAGGCTAAATAGTTTTTGATATTTATTTTTTACTTTTAAATTTCTTACTTCTTTTAGATTGTGACCTGAACTAAAACCTTTTCCAGCACCTTCAAGTATTATCACTTTAACTTTTTGGTTTTTATTTAATTTTTTAAATACTCTAATTAGATCGTTTAAATTTTCTGTAGATAGAGAATTATAAGTTTTAGGTTCGTTAATAATAACCCTAGCAATTTCTTTGTTATAATAATTAATTTTTATATTCATTCAAAATTTTAGTTCTTTAATCAGCAAGTCCATCGGATCTTGATACATTTCTTTCTATATGAATAGGTAAAACTTTTCCATAAATTGCTTCAGAGTGTTCTGGAGTATTTACTCTCCAAGGATCTAAAACATAAGCAGGAATACAAAGATATCTAGACTTTTTTCCGTTAATTTTTGTTACTCTATGTAAT
Organism: uncultured Pelagibacteraceae bacterium; assembly: GCA_902559635.1. Classification (GTDB taxonomy): domain Bacteria; phylum Pseudomonadota; class Alphaproteobacteria; order Pelagibacterales; family Pelagibacteraceae; genus Pelagibacter. The sequence goes on from CACEIY010000002.1 coordinate 2,380, forward strand.
GTAAATCTCCCTTTAAATATTTGTAAATCTCCTGGTTCTAATTTTAGTTGTCGAACTCTAGATCTGTCACCATCTAAAACTTTTTTAACCTCTTCAAAATTTTCATTTCCAGGTTCTCTTATAAAAGGACAATATTCAAAAATTCCACCCTTCTCAGGTTTCTGTATCATAATACTTAATGTAAATTCACAGCTATCAAAATGCCAAGGAAGGATTCCTTCGGGTCTCATAATATTATAAGCGTGGCAAGCTAAAGGATCAGCCCATCTATAAATTGGATAAATTCCTAAACAAGCAGATACAAATTTTAAAAGCTCATCTTGTTCATAAAGAAATTTCATTTCAGAATTTTTTTCAAAAAGATCAGAATTTAAATATCCATTATCTCGCTCCATAAATATTCTTTTAGGGTGATCTTGTGGAAGAGAAATATCATCTTTTGAATTTAAATAAGGATTAATGCTTTTGTTAGACATAAAAACTTTATCAATTAAATTTTCCAATTCTAAATTCATAATTTTTAAAGAATTAGGCAGAATGAAATTTGGAATAGTTGCGCAACTAAACCGATCTAAGTCATGCTTACATTTTTGGATAATATTTTTTAATTTAGCAGAGTTAAGATCTTGAATTGGGTATTTGTTTAAATTTACTATAGTCTCAAGTCTATCGTTCATGAAAATTAATCTAACTTACCTTCATCTCTCATCTTGGCTCTAATTTTAGTAGCTGAAATTCTTTGAATCTCTTCAGGAAGTTCAATTTCTTCAATTTTATAACCAACGCCTCTGCCGTAACAGATATTTGTTATATTCGGAACTAAAATAATTTTAAAACGTCCTTCAAACTCAGGATTTAATCTATCTTCAATATTTTTTTTAACTGTTTCGAAGTCAAAAGGATTGTCATCAACTCCCTGAACATCTCTAATTTGAATACAAACTTGACCAGTTTTCTTTATTATCTCTTTAAATAAAGTGTAATGACCATCATGAAATGGTTGCCATCTTCCTAACATTTGTGCAGTAGGTTTTTTGTTATCCCATTTGTAAACCATTATTTTATTTCCTTTAATATTTTTGGTGCCCAGTTTTTAGCATCTTGAGTTGTAACATGAAAGTCATACCTATCTGGTTTTACAAACATCTTGTTTGTATCTTCAAATCTTCCTTCATTTATTGTGTCAACCCATATAGTAAAATCTGATGGAAACAATTTCCTTGCTTCAGGTGTTGGACATATAAAGTCTGCTACAACATAATTACCTTCATTTTTAAGTTTGATCGCAAAGTCTGCCATTCTTTTTGCTTGTCTTTTTCTTCCTTCTTCAGAAAAATCCCAATCATTAGCTTCTTTTCTAACTTCATCAGCATTTAATCTTTTTGCATTTAGCATTGGACCTAGCTCATTTGCTAAAGTTGTTTTTCCAGATCCAGGTAAACCCATTATAAGAATTATTTTCATATTAAATTAAACTATTGGCAACCCACTTGTGAAATTGGTGAGTCGGTTGATCCATTACTGGAGAAAAATTTCCTCCGTTATAAACTGGTGAATTTCTTCCTTCTTGCATACCTTCTATAGCAATTACATCTTCTTGCATAACATCTTTCCAAAATCTTGAGTTTTCTTTTCTTAATTCTTTTAATTCTTCACCGTTCGCACTTTCATTACCAACATAATACATTTGCATATGTTCTTTTGTTTTATTCATAGCAAGTGGTTCTAACCAAAAAATATAAAAATGGTCTATATGCAAACCTATCATTACATTTGGAAATATAGCTATATATTCTGAATTTTTTAACATATCTTTGTTCCAATTAGTAAAGGTATTAAATTTTTTATTTCCTATTACTGATTGCTCATATCTTTTGCTTCCTTGTCCAGCAAATCTATTTGGTAAACCTTGAATGTGATAATGATCATTAATATTAGACACTCTGTTTAATTCTGGATGAATCGTTGGTAAATGATAACTCTCACAATAGTTTTCTATAGCAAATTTCCAATTACAATTTACTTCTAAATTAAAGTAACCATAGTCTTTTGAGTGTACTATTAATCTTTGATCGTCTTTATTAATAAACTTAGACCATCTTTTTTCAAGAGGTTTAATATATTCATCAAAATCTATTTCATTTGAATTTACATTTACAAAAATAATATCCATCCAAATTTTAGTTCTGACCTCTTTGAGGTTGCTTTTAGATTTGTTAAATTTATCTGACTGATGAATATCTAGACCTCCAATATGAGGTGTTGCTATAAGGTTTCCTTTAAAGTTATAAGACCAAGAATGATATGGACATCTTATAACATTTTTTAAGGAGCATGGTTTATCTAAAAGTTTAAAGCCTCTATGACTACACACATTGTGAAATACCCGAATCTGCATATCTTTATCTCTTATAATAATCAAAGGAATCCCCAGTAAATTGTATGGTCTGGCATCTCCTGGATTTGGAACTGAGCTTCCAACTCCAATCACAGACCATTTATCACAAAAAATTTTATCCTTCTCATATGCTAAATAGTCTTCACTCGTATAACACTCATTTGGAAGGCCATTTGCTGCCTCAATTGGCTTATCAACAGCGTTTAATTTTTTAACATCTAGGACTTTTGAGAGAGTTTTATTTTTATAATTTTGGGTCACAAAAAAAATTATCATGAGCATCATTTTTGGCAACAAATTTCAATCGGAAGTAATTGTTGAATTTCTTTGACAGCTTTTTTAAAAAAGATAATGATCTGAAAAAAATGAACTTTTCATTAGAAATTGGTCCTAATACTGACGTAGAATCGGTCCCACCAGTAAATGATGTATACATTACTATGCTGCCAGGTGGAGATTATAAAGAGACTGCTCAAAAAGCCAATGAACTTGTTAAAAAGGGTTTCAATCCTGTTCCTCATTTTCCAGCAAGATCTATCAACGATGAAAAAGAGCTAAAAGATTATATATCTAGATGTAAAGATGGAGGTGCGAAACAAGCTTTAATAATTGGTGGTGGCAGGGAACCAGTAGGAAAATTTGACAGCTCTTTTCAGCTTTTAGAGACAGGTTATTTTGAAAAGATGAAGATAGGAATTGCTGGACACCCAGAGGGGAGTCCTGATATATCCGACTCAGATTTAGAAAAAGCTATGATAGATAAAAAGCCTTATGCTGATTATATAGTAACCCAATGGTTATTAGATTCTCAGCCTATTATAGATTTTATTTCTAAACAAAGCGTACCAGTGCATGTGGGAATTACTGGCCCTCTAAAAATATCAAGCTTAATTAAATTTGCTAATATTGTTGGGGCAAAAAATTCCTTAAATTTTCTTAAATCTAATTTTAGTAAGGCGTTAGATTTATTAAAACCTAAAGACCCTAATGATTTAATTGGGAAAGTTAAATCGCATACTGATTTCTTCCACATTTATACATTCGGCGGCTTGAAGGAAACTAACAAGTGGTTGAAGGAGAATAGATATGTCTAATGAATTTGACTATACTAAACTAAAACATGTTACTTCTGTAGATCAATCAGATCGAAAAGTACCTTATAACTTGAGACAAAGTGGGCCCACTAAAGTTGAAATGTTAATTTCAACAAGAGTAAGAAAATCACCATATTGGCATTTATCAATGCAGGCAGGTTGTTGGAGAGCAACTGTGTACAATCGTATTTATCATCCTAGAGGATATGTGAAGCCTGAAGATGGTGGAGCGATGGTTGAGTACGATGCAATTGTAAATCATGTAACAATGTGGAACGTTGCTGTAGAAAGACAAATTCAGGTTAAAGGACCTGAAGCAGAAAAATTTGTTGATTATGTTATAACTAGAGATGCTACCAAAATTTCACCTATGAGAGCTAGATATGTAATTTTATGTAACGCATACGGTGGAGTTTTAAACGATCCAATTCTTTTAAGAATTTCAAAGGATGAGTTTTGGTTTTCTTTATCAGACTCTGACATTGGAATGTATCTGCAAGGAGTTAATGCTGATGGAAGATTTGATTGTACTGTCGAAGAAATTGATGCTTGTCCAGTTCAAATTCAGGGGCCTAAATCAAAAGCACTAATGAAAGATTTATTAGGTGATCAAGTTGATTTAGAAAACATGCCTTTCTATGGTCTAGCTGAAGTTAAAGTTGCAGGTAAAAGTTGTGTTATTTCTCAATCAGGCTTTTCAGGTGAGGCTGGATATGAAATATATTTAAGAAATGCTACTTTATATGCTGATGATATGTGGAATGCAGTTTTAGATGCTGGAAAAAAACATAACCTAATGGTTATTGCTCCAGCGCACCATAGAAGAATTCAAGCAGGAATTCTTTCATGGGGGCAAGACATGGATCAACAACATAATCCATATCAATGCAATTTAGGCTATCAAGTTTCTTTGTCTGGAAAAGGTGAATGGAATAAAAAAACCGATTATGTTGGTAAAACAGCCTTAGAAAAAATGGGAGAAGAAATTAAAGCTGGAAAAAAACCTTATAAACTTCAATTAGTTGGTCTTGAATTAGGTGGAAAACCTATTGAGGATTATGCTCCTGACTTTTGGTTAATATCACCTTCTGATGGAGGAGACCCAGTTGGTTTTATAACTTCACCTTGGTATCATCCTGAGAAAAAAACAAATATAGCTATGGGATATGTTCCATTTGATGGAACTTTAAATTCAAATGGATTTCCTAAAGGTAAGGTTGGAACTAAATATAAAGTTCATTTACCTGAAAAATACTCAACCACTCCAGGACAACCTGTTGATGCAGTTATAGTAGATATACCATTTAAAGAGTCTTTCAACGCGAATACAAGAGAAGTTGTAAAAGGTTAAAATTATTTAGGGGGAGTCTAATACTCCCCTTAAAATTTTATCATAAATTTTAAATCGTTGTTTGCATTATCATAACTCTTGCTTTAATATTATTTTCATTACTTATCTCGTACATCGAATAAAAAGATAAAAAAAATAAATGTTTAACGAATTTTTAAATATAATCTTTAAATCTATTAAGTTAGATAAAACTCTTTATAGAGATAACAAAAATTTTGATGAGGCATCAATATATTATGCTATTATAATAATTTTATTAACTTCATTAATAAGTACAATACCTGGATCTGTATTCACTCAACATATGAGTGCTGCTTTTGGAATAATTGATCATAAGGGACCCTCCATTAGATCAATATTAATACTGTCATTTTTTATATGGTTGATTAAAACAACATACTTATATTTTTTTGGTGTTGTAATATTTTCAAGCAAATCAACAAAATGTTCTTTTAAGAAACTTTTAACCGTGGTTGCTTATGCTAATGCACCATTTATTTTTTATATTTTTATATTTGATATTAGTTTAATTTATTTCACGTTTATTCCTTATATATGGTACTGCATAAGTTTAATTATTGGAATTAAAGAAGTCTTAAAATATGGAAATTACTTTAAATCTATTATCATAACTTTAGCACCACAAATATTATTTTTCATATGGTTGTTGAGCCAATTTTCAAATGCGAATAATGTTACTCTAAGTTAAAGTGGAAATAGAGTTTTGGATACTCTGCAGGATTTGCAAATTTTAAATCCCGTAAGTATTAAATTTTGTGAGACGCTCTCATCTTTTTTTTTACATTCATCACAAATATCATTCAACTCTTTTATATCTTTTTCATCAAATTCAAATTTATGATCAACTTTAATCATTATCTGTTAATCCAGCTCCTGCTGCACCTTTTTTTAAACTATCACTTTCTTCAACAAAGGTTTCTTCTGATAATTTATACAAACTTTTCCAATCTTCCTCGCTAAAATTGTCTTTGTTTTCTAAAAAAATAATTTCAACATTATTTGCACTAATTGGATACTTACCACTAAATATTTTAGAAAAAATCTTGACATTAAAATTCAATAAAAATTCATTTTCATCAAATTTATAATAAATTTTTTTTCCAATTATTTCAGAACTTCTGCTTAAAAATGGTAAAACTAAAAGTGGATATGCAATATTATTTAATTTAATTTTATAAAATTTTTCTAAGGTTTTAACTTGGTCTAAAAAACTTATTCCAAAAATAATTGGACAGTAAGGATTTTTGTTTGATTGATTATCTTCGTTAATCAAATTTAAATTTTCAAATTGCTTCTTAGATTTTGATTTAAAATATTCATTCAAATTTTTAACTCCTGCTAAACCGAATAGCTCCAATAATCTAACACCTTTACCTACTTCTTCTGAAATCCCCCAAGAATAACCTGCAGCTTTACTAGCACGTTTTGAGGTTGTTTCTATTTCACTTAAAGATCTCATTATCAAGAATTATAGACCCATTGTTGATCATAATTATTTAATTCTTCTGGCAATGGCGCTCCTTGGAACATACAAATTCTAAGCCATTTGTCAGATCGTGGATCAAATTTTAAAGCGCCAAAAAAAGATAGCTTTAATCTCAACATATCAATTGGAACAACATCTTCTGCAATAGTATTATCTTGAATTTCTGCATAAGGAAATTTTTCAATTATAAATGCTCTTCTTACAACATGTCTTAAATTAGAATATTTAAATAAAAATTTATCAATAGTTAAACTATTTTTAGAAACAATTAACTCCTCATATAATTTTTTAATATCTCTTGCTATTGCTAATGGCTGTTCTAATGCAGAACCTTGTTCTTCAAATCGATCAGAATATCTAGGTTCTTCTTTATTTTTTGAAATAAACCAAAAATTTTTGATATTTTCTTTTTTATTAAAGTTAATCTTTAAAATATCAGGATATCTTTTTTCAATAATATTTATTAAATCTTTAATGGTTCTATGAGTGGGAATACTAAAATATTTTTCTTCCTCTGAGCTCATTTCACTAACTAATGGTTTTACAATTTCATCAAATGGTTCCATCATTATTGAAACAATATATTCAATGCATTCATCACATGTTTCTTGTTCTAACCACAAATAAATTTCATTAAAAGGATATTCAGTACTAAAATTAAATTTATTTTCTAAAAAATTTATAGTTTTTTTAACATTACTCAGTAAAGAGTTAATTTTTTTTAATTGGTATTTGTTTTCTGTGTTCCAACTTGTAATATTTTTAATAGAATTTCTTAAACTCTTTTTGAATAAATCTATTTTATCATTTTCAACTTTTTTTATTTCTCTAATTTTTTTTAAAACTTTTTCTCTACAAAGAATCCAATTATTCAAAAGTGTTGGATGATTAACAATAAATGGTGCCATTCCAAGTCCTGTAGAATTACCAATCCCTAAACTTTTACAAATCTTGGGATCTAATTTAATAGCAAGTTTGGGGTTTTTTAATTTTGCTATATGATTAACTTGATCAAAAGTAAATTGTCTAACCAGATAAACCAACATCATTTCAAGTCTAAAAGGACCATTAATTTCTTCTCTATTTTTAATTCTAAATCGATCAGCGAGTCCAAATTTACCTGAACCATAAACAGCTGTTGTCCTATAAAGATAACCAACTTTATTTAAGAGATTTAAGTCTGGTTGTTTTCCATTACTCAGACTTTCGACTACGTGATTAAAAACTCTTAATGATTTATTTGCTCTAGATAAAGTTAGTTCTTTATAAGATAATCTCCCAACTTCTTGTTTTGGTACTTCATTTTTTAATCTTTCAATATCTGCACTAGATGGAACTCCATCATACAAAGTAAAGGCAGCATCCCATTTAGTTGCTATAACCCTATCTGATCTTTCATCATCACTGATTTTATTAGCAAAACAAATTAATGAATAAACTCTCTCCTTTTTTTTAAATGAATAAATAGCGTTTCCAAATCCATTTTCATCTAAATCAAATAAATCTCTTTTATATTCCCAGTCTTTAAACTCCTCTAAAAAACTTCTTAGAAAAGATAATTTTGATTGATGAAATGAACCCAATCTAGATAATTTCATTATTACATTTGGGTCTCGTAATTTTACTTCCATTTAAATTTTTTTATAAAAGTTATACCAGTTGTTACCAAGTATCCCATTGATCTCATTATCAGAAAATCCTATTTTTTTTAAACCTTTCTCTAAATTTGAAAAACCTCTTGCATCTTGAAACCATTTTGGTTGTTTTGGAAAACCAGATTTATATTTTGATCCTTCTCCATAATTATTATTTTTTGACCAAGTTCCATTTCTCATCCATTCAACTACTGAGTCTGGTTGATTTAAACACAGATCAGAACCTACACCAATATTTTTCACGTTTATTATTTCAGCTGTTTTTGCAACCATTTCACAAAAACTATCTAAAGTGCAGTTAGAATTATCTTTTAAATGATGTGGATATAAAGAAAGACCTAACATTCCTCCACTCTCTCCTAAAGTTTTTAGTAAAGTGTTAGATTTATTTCTTTTTGCTGCATGCCAAAAAGTTGGGTTCGCATGAGTAATTGCAATTGGTTTTTCACTAAATTCAATTGCATCAAAAGTACTTTTTTCTGCAGAATGAGACATATCTACTACAATCCCTACTCTGTTCATTTCTTTGATTACTTCTTTTCCAAAATTAGTAACCCCGCCATCAATTTTTTCATAACATCCAGTGGCTAACAAAGATTGATTATTATAAGTCAGCTGCATAAAACGACAACCTAAGTCATGAATTTTTTCAACTAAATTTATATCATCTTCGATTGGAGAACAGTTTTGAAAACCAAAAAAAATTGATGTTTTATTTTCCAATCTAGCTTTTTCAATATCTTCAAAACTTTTTCCTAAAAAAATTAGATCTGAGTTATCTTTAAAATACCCTTCCCATTTTTTTATTTCATCTAATAATTCATCATAATCTTCATGATAAACAATCGTTACATGAACAGCATCTAGCCCTGCTTCTTTGTTAATTTTAAACACATCTCGGGACCAATTGCAGTATTGAAGATTGTCTATTTTGTAATTCATGATTTAGAAATATTAAACCATACCAATATGTATTTTTAAATTCTATAAATTTTATTGAAATTTTAACTATATTTTGAAATAAGGTTTAACACAAAAACTCATGGGTAAAAATATAAAGCTTAAAGTGTCGATAGTAATGGGTAGTCAGTCAGACTACAAAATTATGAAACTATCAGAAAAGACTTTAAAAAATTTAGGAATTCCTTACGAAACTAAAATTATCTCAGCCCACAGAACTCCAAAAAGAATGTATAGATATGGATTAAATGTAGAAAAAAACAATATAGGAGTAATTATTGCTGCAGCAGGTGGATCAGCTCATTTGCCTGGCATGATTGCTGCACTAACATCAATACCTGTACTTGGTGTTCCGGTTGAGAGTAAGAAATTAAAAGGTTTAGATAGCTTATTATCAATTTCACAAATGCCAAAAGGAATTCCTGTTGGCACATTAGCTATTGGAGAAGATGGAGCAATTAATGCAGCGTTACTAGCGGCATCAATAATTGGAAATACTAATAAAAAAATCAAAAACAAATTGAAAAGTTGGAGAACCTTACAAACTAAATCGGTAAATAAAGTTCCAAAATAAAATGTCAGAAATTACGCTAGGTATTCTTGGTGGAGGTCAACTTGGAAGTATGCTTTCAGTTGCTGCCAAAAAGTTATCTGTTAAAAGTATTATTTTAAGTGATGATCAAGATGCTCCAGCACAAAACTTTTGTGATGAATTCATTTTTTCAAAATATGATGATAAAAATAAAATTTATGAATTTTCAAAAAAAGTAGATTATATAACATATGAATTTGAGAATATTCCATATGAAACTTTAAATGAATTGAATAAATTTAAAACAGTTTTTCCTAAACCTTCTGTTAATAGATTGATTCAACATAGATTAGCTGAAAAAGATTTTGTAAATAAATTGAACTTAAGAACAACAAGATACGTTTATATTGAAAATGAAAAAGATCTTGAAACATTAGCAGATTTTTTACCTGGAATTTTAAAGACTACCACTATGGGATATGATGGAAAAGGTCAGTACCCAATTCAAAGTATTGAACAGATTTCTTCATTGAACATTGATTTTTCAAAAAAATATATTTTAGAAAAATTAGTAAAATTAAAAAAAGAAATTTCTGTAATTATTACTCGATTTGGAAACAATAAATACGAAATTTATGAACCAATTGAAAATACTCATGAAAATCAAATATTAAAATATTCTAAAATTCCTGCGGAAATTAGTGAAACATTATTTAATCAATCAAAAGATTGGGCAATACAAATTGCAGAGGAATTAAAATATATCGGGACACTTTGTGTTGAATTTTTTATAGATAGAAATGACAATCTATACATAAATGAAATTGCTCCAAGAGTACACAATTCAGGTCACTTAACAATTAATGCTTATAATATTAGCCAATTTGAAAATCATGTTAGAGCTGTCTGTGCTTTAGAACAAATTCGATTAAAAAAAATATCGAACGCTGAAATGATTAATTTAATAGGAAATCAAATCACTCCATATAGACAAAATCACAAATTGAATGACAACCAATTTCTCTTTGATTACCTTAAAAAAGAGATTAAGGAGAAAAGAAAAATGGGTCATTTAACAACTTTAAAATAAATGCTTAAATCTATAGAAGGAAACTTTAATGATCCTAAAGTAAATGAGCTTCTAAAAAATCATTTTATTGAACTTAGAGCAGCATCTCCTGAAGGAAGCGCTCATGTATTAGATATTCCAGGTTTAAAAATACCTTCAATAAAATTTTGGAGCTTGTGGAAAGATGATCAATTAATGGGTTGTGGGGCTTTAAAATTTTTAGAAAAAAATCATGGTGAATTTAAATCTATTAGAGTACATGATAATTTTAGAAATAAAGGTAATGGAATTAAAGTAATTAATCATTTAATCGATAAAGCAAAAAAATTAGAAATCAAAAGAATAAGTATTGAAACTGGTGCTGGAGAGTTTTTTACTCCAGCAAGAAAATTATTTGATAAATGTGGTTTCAAGCCATGTCCTCCTTTTGGACATTATACTAAAGACATAAATTCACTTTATTTAACGAAACTTATTGACAACACTTAATATAATAATTGCTAATTATTATATATTTAGTTGACAAAACTCATTATTTTATAAAGAAACTACGAATTACTTAATTATAAGTAATAAATTAATATAACAAAAAGTAAGATAAAAATATGAGTCTACAAGGAAAAGTAAAATGGTTCAATCCAACCAAAGGTTTTGGTTTTATTGAGCGTGAAGATAAAGAAAAAGATGTATTTGTTCATGTTTCAGCAGTAAGAGATGCTGGTATGAACGGTTTAGATGAGGGTCAAGCTTTGACTTTCGATGTTGAAGATGGTCCTAAAGGTCCTTCAGCAGTTAACTTAAAAACTGCATAATTTTCATAATATCATTTATTGGCTATAACTAATTATAATAATTTAAATTATTTTTTATAGCCAATAAAATATAAAAAATAACTTAATTTAAATTATTTATTTCTTCATTTATGATTGGAATTTTGGGAGGAATGGGAACACAAGCTGGGTTGGATTTTTGTAACAAGCTAGCTATTCTAAACAGAGGAAAAGTAGATCAAGAATATCCTTTATTTTTATTATACAATAAATCTAATATACCTGGCAGACCAGAATCTATAGGAGTTCAAACAGGAAATCTATCCAATAAAAAAATAAATAAACAAAGTAGAAAAAAATATTCATTGGTTTTTAAAAGCTTACTAAAAGGTTGTAAACTTCTTGAAAAAAACAAATGTAAGTTTATTGTAATACCATGCAATACCGCTCATTATTGGTATCATGATTTAAAAAAAAAAATCAATATACCAATAATCAATATGCCAAAAGAAGTTTATAAACAGACAAAAAAAACTTGTAATAAAAATTCAAAAATTGGACTTCTTGCAACTGAAGGTACTTTAAAAACTGGTATATACGATAAAATTTTTAACAAAAATTTTAAACTGCAATATCCAACTAAATCTTTACAAAAAAATTGTGTTAATAAAGCTATAAAGTTAGTAAAAATGGGAAATGTAAAAACTGCAGAAAATATAATTCAACCAGCAATAAAATACCTTCTTAAACTAAAATGTAAAAAAATTATTTTGGGATGCACTGAGCTTCCTATAGCAATATTTGCTTTTAAGTCATTTAAAAATATTAAATCTTCAAAAATATTCTTAGACCCAAATTTAATCTTAGCTAATTCAGCGATGAAAAAAAATAAAAGATAAGTAATGCAATCAAAAGACATGCCTTATGTGTTGTTTGTTGCTGAAAAAATTTATTTTGAAATATCTAAAATAAAAAAATCTAATCCAGATTTTTCAAATATTGATGCGATTGATGCTTTTATTGGTTCAAAAAGTTACGTAAAAATAAGTAGTGGAAATTTTCATAATGAATGGTTCAATGAATTAAAAAAAAATAAATTTATTGATCAAAAAACAAATAAAAGAATACCAGAAGAAACCATCAAGTTACTTAAAATTCAAAAAGATGTGATAGTTAAACAATTAATTCAATTTCCTGATTTATATTATACTAAAAGTCACTACCCACTTGAAATTTCACAACAAGCATTTAATAACTTATGGCGAATGTGTGAAAGTTATGAGCTATGGTGTAAAGAAAGTAAACAGAATGATTTAATATTTTTAAATATTATTGACTAACTTTTGTTAAATTTAGTTCTTTTTGAACTATTGTAATTCTTTTTTCAATTAATTTTTTAAATTCTTCATTTAATTTTTTTTGATTATTTTGTTCAACTAGTTTTTTTTGAGTTATAGCAATTCTTTTCTTAATTAGTTGATTAAACTCTTCATTAAAATTTTTTTTGTCATTTTGTTTTGTCATCCCTTCTTTAAAAAAAGCTAATGAGTTTTTCCCTGTTTTTCTTTTTATTTCATTATCAATCAAAAATTGAGCACCTGCTTTATAAACATTGCCCGAAGAAAAAATAGTGACACCTGGCCCTATTAAAGCTGCAATTTGCACAAAACCCGTTAAAAATATAAACGAAGTTATAAAAAAAATTATTCTTGTAAACTTAACAATCATTATCAATTTATCCTCTGATTAAACTTATGTGATTTGTTTGATTATCTCAAATATGAAATAGTCCAAAATAGGTTCATAATCTTGTAAAATAACTATAATTTGTGGTCTATAAAACAAAATGACTAAAATACTTCCATTTATATTTATTGTAATTTGGTCATCAGCATTCATAACTACTAAACCATTAATTGATAATAGCGATCCTTTTACAGCCTTAGCATTTAGATTTTTTATTGTATCATTAGGTTTCTATTTTTTTTCAATATTTACAAAACAAAAAATTATAATTAATAAAAAAAAATTAATAGAGTCTCTTTTTAGTGGAGTTCTTTTTCATGGATTATACTTAGGAGGAGTATTTTATTCAATTTCAAAAGGAATGCCAACAGCCATAGCAGCATTAATTGTTACACTTCAACCAATCTTAACTAATGCTTTAAGTAATTCAATTTTAGGAGAAAAAGTTTCTTTCAACCAATGGCTTGGTGTATTTTTTGGATTTGTAGGAGCTACAATGGTTATAGGTTTGGATATTGGATCAGGAATTCCTTTATCAGGACTTATAGCAACTATAATTTCTTTAATTGCTATTACAAGCTCTACTATTTGGCAAAAAAAATTAAGTTACAATCTACCTTTATCAATAAGCAATATGTATCAAGCCATTGGAGGATTTATATTTCATTTAATCATTATAGTTTTGTTTGTTGATCCATATATTAATTTTACTCAAACTTTTCTCATAGCAATGAGTCATCAAATATTTTTAGTTTCATTTGGAGCATTTACGATATTAATGTTTTTAATTAAAAAAAATTCGGCAAGTAAAACTGTTTCAATTTTTTTTCTTATTCCCCCAACTTCAGCTTTTATGGCTTGGCTTTTTTTAAATGAAAAATTAACTACAATTGATTTGGTTGGTTTTTTGGTTACTTCTGTTGGTGTGTATATTGCAACCAGAGATAGCAAACATTAAATACCAATATATCCGTACTCTAATGCTGCATCTGTAATTGAATGGTAAAAAGACTCGCCAAAACTTCTTAAGGCAAATAGCCTAATTTTATTAGGATTATTATCAAGCACATCTAACGTAAAAGTTATGCCATTATATGTGGAACTTATTGAATTATTTTTTTCCAAAATATTAAAATTAAATGGACATCCTTTCTTTAAAACTTCTTTAGCATTTTGCCCCTCTATTTCAATTATAGCTCTTGAATGAGATAAATCCGTTACAGCAAAATCTGCTTCTATAAATTTCTCTGAAATATCTTTTAGCAACTCTCTCTTTGTTGATACCAAAAGCCAATTTTTTGGCCCATTCCATAAAATTCGAGTAACATTATTATTTACTACATTTAATGGTTCATTATTAAATTTTAAACCATCAATATCAAAGTCTTCAAATGAGACTGTAGAATTTTTGTATTGAACTATTTGAACTATTAATAAATTCTTTTTCTCATAGATTTTTAAAAGATTATTTTCATTTTTACCTTCATAATCACCATATTGACCTTTTAAATGAATATTGGCTAAGGCTGACATCGATCTCATGATCTAACCCTTTCACCTTTTGGATCTACATAATGTGAAGAAACTATTTCCACTGGTATTACTTTATTTTTGAGTGGAGACATTACAAATAATTTTTCTCCTATCATATTTTTTCCATTTTTAAGAATAGCTAGTGAAAATGGATTATCATACTCAACACTCCAACATGATGCTGATATATAACCTAATTTTGGATTTGGTAGTGGCGCATTTGAGTCTTTGACCAAATGTGAACCTTCTGGAATACTCGTTTTCTTATCTAATGGAACGACACCTACAACTCTTTGTCTATCTTCTGAAATAAATGCAGCTCTTTGTAATGATCTTTTTCCAATAAAATCTTTCTTCTTACTTACTAGTCCATCTAAAGCATTATCGTATGGAATTGTTCTTCCATCAAGTTCTGAACCTGCAACATGGCCCATTTCAATTCTAAGCGTTGATAATGCCTCTGTTCCATATGGTTGAATTCTAAATTCTTCACCTAATTCAATTATTTTCTCCCACATAAAGTTTCCATTGTTAGACTCCACATTAACCTCGTAAGCCAACTCTCCTGAAAATGAAATTCTAAAAATTCTTGCTTTTATACCAAATAAGTCTCCCTCCTTATAGCCCATAAAGGGAAAACCTTCGTTGGATACATCGTTTTTAGGAAATAACTTTTGTAATAACTGTCTTGATTTAGGACCTGCAATTGCAGCTCCAGCCCATTGTTCAGTGCTAGAAACTACATTAACGTTTAACTCTGGCCAAACAAGCTGTAAATAATACTCAAGATGAGACAGAACATTTGCTGCTTGAGCTGTAGTTGTTGTCATGTGATAATGATTTTCTGAAATCCTTGTAGTAGTTCCATCATCCATAACAATTCCATCTTCTCTTAACATCACACCATATCTAGCTTTACCAACAGGTAACTTAAGCCAAGAATTGGTATAAATTCTATTTAGAAACTCCGCTGTATCTGGGCCTTTAATATCTATTTTTCCTAAAGTTGTTACATCACAAACTCCAACATTTTTTCTTACATTTTGAGCTTCTCTTTTTGATGCTTCAAATAAATTTTCATCTCCTCTTTTATAATATCTTGGTCTCAACCAAACTCCGGCATCAACAAATATCGCGTTGTTTTTTTCATGCCATGAATGCATAGGTGATTTTCTAGTTGGTTTTGAATGTTTGCCAACTTCTCTTCCTACTATTGCTCCAATTGAAATAGGTGTATAGGGAGGTCTGAAAGTAGTATGTCCTACGGCTGGAACCACTTTATTTTCAATTTCAGACACAAGTTGTAGACCATTTAAATTACTAGTTTTACCTTGATCTGTAGCCATCCCAAGTGTTGTATATCTTTTGACATGTTCAATTGATCGATAGCCCTCTCTTAAGGCTATTTCTACATCTGAAACAGCGACATCATTTTGAAAATCTAAAAATCGCTTATAATGTTTGCCTTTTGGTAAAGGTACACACCAAAATTTATCATGTTTAGAAGATTTTTTTTCTACAACATTTGGTACAGAAACTTTATTTTCTTTTTCAGTTATTTTTTTTGATAAATCATTACCAGCTTTCAATGAAGTTTTTAATGTCTCCTCAAGTGAAAAAATTCCATTTGCTGCACCTAAAGTTGTTTCATTTTGTTTAGATTTTCCAGGAACAAATGCATCTATATCTTCTTTAAACTTTGTTTTATTTCCTGATTGAGAAGCTAAATGAATAGTTGGTGTCCAAAAACCTGATACACATATACAATCACATTTGATATTTTCTGTTTTTCCTAATTGTTTTTTGTCTTCTGAAATACTAGCAATATCTGCAGATTTTACTTTTTTATATCCTTGAGCTGCAACCACTACATAAGAGAATTTGATATTTATTCCAAGGTTTTTTGCTTCATCAATTATTTCTGAGTCAGGATTTTTTCTAGAGTCTAAAACAATTGGATTAATTCCATTTTTTTTAAATTCAATTGCTGTTTCATATCCACTATCGTTGTTCGTAAATATTAATGGATTTCTTCCAACAAATACTCCATAAATTTTTAAATATTCTTTTGCAGCAGATGAAAGCATTACTCCTGGAGTATCATTATTTCCAAAAACTATTGGTCTTTCAATTGATCCTGAAGAAATTAAAACTTCTTTTGCCCTGATATACCAAAGTCTTTTATTAGGATGGTATTTTTTAGTTTTGGGTAAATGGTCACTTACCTTTTCTGACATCACAAGCATATTGTGGTCATAATATCCAAAAATTTGAGATCGGTTTTTTACAATAACATTTGGCATCTCTTTAAGTTCAGTAATAATGCTATCTGCCCAATCTTTTCCTGATTGGTTTCCAATATTGACATCATTTGTTAATAGCGATCCACCAAACCTAGGTTTGTCCTCTGCTAAAATAACTCTAGCCCCATTTTTTGCTGCTGCGTAAGCACTTGCAAGTCCTGATGGTCCTGATCCAGCAATTAATAAATCACAATATTCGTATTTGTGCTCATATCTCTCTTTGTCATGTTTCGTTGATGCAACGCCTAAACCAGCTGCTTTTCTAATAAATGGTTCATAAATTCTGTACCAAAAACTTTTTGGCCACATAAATGTCTTATAATAAAACCCAGCTGGCAGGAAAATTTTTAAGAAATTATTAATTGCCCCAACATCAAAATTTACACTTGGCCAACAATTAACACTTTTTGCCTCTAAGCCTTCAAAAAGTTCTTGTTCTGTTGCTTTAACATTGGGCTCTGTTTCACCATTTCTATAAAGCTGAACAACTGCATAAGGTTCATCCACTCCTGCTCCAAAAAAACCTCTTGGTCTATGGTATTTAAAACTTCTACCAATTAAATGAACTCCATTTGCTAATAATGCAGATGCCAGGGTATCACCTTCATAACCATAGTAGTTTTTACTATTAAATTTAAATGAAATTTTTTTATTTCTGTTTATCAGTCCAACATTCTCTAATCTAAAATTTTGATCCATTATGATATATCCTCATCAGCTTTTAGTGTATTAAAAATTTCATGAGTTGTTGTATCTCTCTCAACCTTTATCCATTGTCGACAACCAGACAAATGTTGCCATAGCTCCCAATGCTTTCCTCTTAAACTTTTTCTATTATAGACAAAATTATCCCAATCTTGATCTGATATTTCTTTGTTTAAATTAGGTCTTTTAACACTAGCATCACCTCCATATGAAAACTCATTTTGTGATCTCATTCCACAATGTGGACATTTAATATGAAGCATTTATGAAATCCAAGTTTTTGTACCAAGTCCTTTTTCATCAAGTAAGTAACCGGTGTTAAATCTATTTAAACTATATCCTGCATTTAATTCATGAACTCTATCCTGAGCTATCGTATGAGCAAAAGTCCAGCCTGATGCTGGTGTTGCTTTAAATCCACCATAACACCAACCACAATTTAAATACAAACCCTCGATATGTGTTTTGTCTATAATAGGTGAACCATCCATGGA
Organism: uncultured Pelagibacteraceae bacterium; assembly: GCA_902559635.1. Taxonomy (GTDB): domain Bacteria; phylum Pseudomonadota; class Alphaproteobacteria; order Pelagibacterales; family Pelagibacteraceae; genus Pelagibacter. Next base: position 20,497 of record CACEIY010000002.1, read on the forward strand.
CATATCCATTATTCCACCCCAAGTTCTAAGCATTTTAAGTTTGCTTAAAAAAGGCATCATTGCAATTCCTTCAGTTAATACATGTTGTAAAGTTGGTAAGTTTCCTCTTTGAGAATAACTATTATATCCATCTAGGTCGCCACCCATAACCATTTCACCTTTGTCTGATTGGCTTAAATAAAAGTGACCTGCACCAAATGTTACTACTTTATCTAAAACTGGTTTAACTGGTTCAGAAACACATGCTTGCAAAAGATGTGTTTCGATAGGTAATGTCATATTTAATTTCTCAGCCAAAATATTGGTGCTTCCTGCAACACATAATCCTATTTTTTTAACTTTTATGTCTCCACGAGATGTTCGTATTCCATTTATTTTTCCTGCTGATACATCAAATCCCATTACCTCACAATTTTGAATGATATCTACTCCCATAGAATCAGCTTGACGTGCATAGCCCCATGCCACTGCATCATGACGAGCTGTTCCTGCACTTGGTTGCATTAAACCTCCAAAAATAGGAAATCTCACATTTTCTGAAAAGTCTGCCATTGGTATTATTTCTTTAACTTGTTCTCTATTTAGAAGCACTGCATCAATACCATTCAATCGCATTGAGTTACCTCTTCTAGCATAGACATTCATCTGTGCATCTGAGTGGGCTAAATTAATAATACCTCTAGGAGAAAACATAACATTGTAATTTAAATCTTGACTCATTCTTCTCCATAAATTCATTCCAAATTCACTGAACAAACCGTTATCATCATGCATATAGTTTGATCTTATAATTGTTGTATTTCGGCCCACATTTCCACCGCCAATCCAACCTTTTTCTATGACAGCTACATTTGTTATATTGTGTTCTTTTGCTAGATAATATGCTGTTGCTAATCCATGACCACCACCACCAATAATTACAACATCATATTCTTTCTTGGGAGATGAATCTTTCCATGCCAAATCCCATTTATCATGATTAGAAAAGGCATTTTTGATTAGGCTAAATATTGAATATTTTTGCATAATCAAATTTTATAATAATGAATATAAATAGTTCATATTTTTTTTATATATAATTTTTAGATATTTCCAAAGGGCCTAAAAAGAGATACTAATCGACCAATTTTAATATTTTTATAGAATTTAAATGGGCAAATTTAAATCAGATATCCAAATAGCAAGAATGGCAAAAATGAAACCTATAAAACAGGTTTTATCCAAATTAAAAGTCCCTGATAATAGTTTTGCTTTTAGTCCACAAGGAAGACATATCGCTAAACTCAATTTAGAATATATTAACACTTTAAATAAAAAAAAAGATGGAAAGCTTATTTTAGTCACTGCAATTAATCCTACTCCTGCTGGAGAAGGCAAAACTACAGTTTCGGTTGGTCTTTCTGATGGACTAAATAAAATTGGTAAGAAATCTATTGTTTGTTTAAGAGAACCGAGTTTGGGTCCATCATTTGGTGTAAAAGGTGGAGCTGCAGGTGGAGGTTACTCTCAAGTTGTTCCTATGGAACAAATTAATTTACATTTTACTGGTGACTTTCATGCAATTACTTCAGCTCACAATTTATTATCAGCTTTAATTGATAACCACATTTATTGGGGGAATAAATTAAATATAGATGTTAGACGTGTAGTTTGGAATAGAGTAATGGATATGAATGATCGTTCTCTAAGATCAATTGTAGTTGATTTAGGAGGAGTAGCTAATGGATATCCAAGACAAGATGGTTTTGATATTACAGTAGCATCAGAGATAATGGCTATTTTTTGCTTATCCAAAAATTTAAAAGATCTCGAGAATAGAATAGGAAATATAACAATAGGATATACTAGAGATAAGAAACCTATTTATGCGAAAGATCTAAAAGCTCAGGGCCCTATGACTGTACTTTTGTATAGAGCTTTCAGACCAAATGTTGTTCAAACTTTAGAAAATAATCCAGCAATAATTCATGGTGGACCATTTGCAAATATTGCTCATGGATGTAATTCTCTTCTTGCTACTAAAACTGCTCTAAAATTATCAGACTATGTTGTAACAGAGGCTGGCTTCGGTGCAGATCTAGGTGCAGAAAAGTTTATTAATATTAAATGTAGAAAATCAGGATTAAAACCTTCTTGTATTGTAATTGTAGCAACTATAAGAGCTTTAAAAATGCATGGTGGATTAGACAAACATCAGTTAAAGAAAGAAAACATGTCAGCATTAATAAAAGGTATGATTAATTTAGAGAGACATATAAACAATATGAAAAAATTTGGCGTTCCTGTTACTGTTGCTATAAATAAATTTGTAAATGATACCCGTAAAGAGGAAAATGCCGTAATTGATTTTTGTAAAAGCATGGGTATCAAAGCTAATTTATGTACGCATTGGTCTGAAGGAGGCAAAGGTACGAGGGAACTAGCTAAAACAGTTGTGAAGTTATCTTCAAAAAAAAATAATAAATTTAAGTATCTTTATGATAGCAAACTTCCATTATTCAAAAAAATTGAAAAAATTGCTATAGAGCTTTATAAAGCTAGTGAAGTTGTTGCAGATACAAAAATCAGAAGTCAATTAAAAGAATTTGAAACAATGGGTTATAAGAATTTGCCTATATGTATTGCAAAAACTCAGTATAGTTTTTCTACAGATCCAAATTTAAAAGGTGCACCCAAAGATCATGTCATGCAAATAAGAGGGTTGAGACTATCATCTGGAGCTGAGTTTATTGTTGTTTTTTGTGGTTCTATAAACACTATGCCTGGTTTGCCAAAAGTTCCAGCTGCTGAAAATATAAAGTTAAATTCAAATAATGAAATTGAAGGCTTGTTTTAAAATTACCATCTAATTTCTAATTTTTTATTTTCACAGATACAATCTATAACACTAATTAATAGAGGATATTCTTCTTTACCGAATTCTTTAAGCACTTTTGGACCTATTGCAAAAGCTAGATCAGCTCCTTCAACAGTGACATCTTTCATAAATTTTTTTTTTGCTTCAGTAAATAGATGTCCTTGTCCTAAGTAATACCCCATTTTACTATTTCTTCCTCCAGCGGAACTTACGTATAAATCTCCAAGTCCAGCAAGTCCATATGCGGTTTCTTCTTTGCCATTTAATTTTTTTGTTAAATTTTTCATTTCTGAGACCGCCTTATAAGCCAAAGATGCAGCTGTATTTAAAAAATATTTTTTCTTTATTTCTTCACTCAAGGATTTACTACTTAAACCTTCTGATGCTCCTATTAACATAGAGTATATATTCTTAGTCGCCGCACAAACTTCTACTCCTATAAGATCTTCGGAATACTCAGTCGAGTAATATTGAGTAGAAATAATTTTTCCAATATTTTTTACTCTATTTAAATCTTCATTTGCAAGAACAACACTGCTATTAATTCTATTAACTAAACCGTTGGCAAGACATGGTCCTCCCACTGCAGATATCTTAGGATTGTCAATACCTTTTGTTTTTAAAATATTACCTAATTTTTCTGCTAAAGTTTCAAATTTATTTTTAATAATAGTTAAACCTTTTGTTAATAAAAGTATGTCTGTTTTATCATTGTAAAATTTAGATATTTCATCTCCAATCCAATCAATCCCTTTAGAGCTTACTCCAATTACTAAAAGATCAATATTATCTTTTACCTCATCATTAAATTCTGAAAATTTCAAAACTTTAATATTTTTTGGTAGTTGACTTTTTAATATAGGATGAAAATTATTAAGATTATTTATTTCTTCAATTACTTTATCTTCTAGAAAAGATCCAACCAAAAAAACTTGATTTGAATTATCAGCACAAGGCACAGCAAAAGCTGATCCCATTGCTCCAGCTCCAATAATTACAATTTTTTTCATAAATTATACATATTTAAAGACAAATATTGCAAAAATAGAAGATATAAATGTAGCAAACCAAAGATTAAAGTCTGTGAGACCAAGCCAAGCTAAATGAATAAATGCTGCACTTAACAAGGAAACAAACAGCCTGTCTCCTCTAGTAGTGTTTAGTGTAAGTATTCCTTTTCTAGGGTTTCCACCTGGAACCTTTTTTTCCCAGAAATACATAACTGTGATGCAAAGAGCTATAAAAATAAAAAAACTTGCCGTAGGCCAAGTCCAAGCCATCCATGTTATAAAATCAAAATCAAAAAGACCTTTTTCTTTTGGTTTGCCAACCGTAGACCAGCTAGATGCATATAGATTTGTAAAAATCATACTCTCCCCATTGCAAATCCTTTAGCAATATAATTTCTTACAAAGTAAATTACTACTGCTCCAGGTAAAATAGTTAAGCTTCCAGCTGCTGCTAATAAACCAAGTTCATAACCTGAAGTACTTGAGGTTCTCGTCATTATAGCTGCAATTGGTTTAGCCATTGTAGCAGTAAGAGTTTTTGCCAACAATAATTCAACCCAAGAAAACATAAAACAGAAAAACATAGTAATACCTATTCCGGCAGCTATTGTAGGAATAAAAATTTTAAAGAAAAATTTAGGAAAAGAATAACCATCAACATATGCAGTTTCATCTAATTCTTTAGGAACAGAGGACATAAATCCTTCTAATATCCAAACAGCAAGAGGAATATTAAAAAGACAATGAGATAGCGCAATAGCTATATGAGTATCAAATAAATTTACTGATGAGTAAAATTGAAAGAAAGGTAAAGCAAAAACAGCTGGTGGAGCCATTCTGTTTGTTAAAAGCCAGAAAAATAAATGTTTATCACCTAAAAATTTATATCTTGAAAAGGCATAAGCAGCAGGAAGTGCTGCAGATACAGAAATTATAGTATTAAAAACTGTATACGTAATAGAATTTACATAACCCATATACCAGGTGCTATCTGTAAATATTGTTTTATAATTATCTAAAGTAAAATCTTGTGGCCACAATGAATAAACATTTATAATTTCAGTAGTTGATTTAAATGACATATTTAACAACCAATAAATAGGTAACATTAAAAAAATTATGTAGAATGTTGGTACCACCCATTTTATTTTTTTCATGTTCTGCCCTCATCTTTCATCATTAAGCTGTAAAAAACCCAACACATTAAAAGCACAATTAAAAAATAGATAAGCGACATAGCAGCTGCAGGTCCAAGATCAAATTGACCTAAGGCCATTTTTACTAAGTCTAACGATAGAAAATTTGTTGCATTACCAGGGCCACCTCCTGTTAAAACAAAAGGTTCAGTATAGATCATAAAGCTATCCATAAATCTTAAAAGTATAGCTAAAGTTAAAACTTTTTTCATTTTAGGTAGTTCGATATATCTAAAAATATCCCATCTACCAGCACCATCTATTTCTGCAGCTTGATAGTAAGCTGGCTGAATTGAATTTAAACCTGCGTAAGATAAAAGAACAACTAAAGAAGTCCAATGCCAAACATCCATAAGAATAGTTGTGAACCAAGCATCTCCACTTTGTTGAGTAAAATTATAATCAAAACCAAGTGAATTAAGAGAATTTCCAAGAAAACCTATATCGGGAAGAGCAAATATATTCCACATAGCTCCTACTACATTCCAAGGTATTAATAACGGCATTGACATTAAAATTAAACAAACAGGAACTCCCCAACCTTTTTTGGGCATAGTTAAAGCAATAGCTATACCTAAAGGCAACTGTATTAGAAGAATTATAAAAGTAAATATGAATTGTCTACCTAAAGATGCGTGAAATCTTTCGGAATGTAAAATTTCTTTGAACCATCTAGTTCCTTCCCATTGAAAAACGTTACTTCCAAAAGTTTCTTGAAAGGAATAATTAACAACAGTCATTAATGGCACTACAGCGTTAAATGCAACAAGTGCAAAAACAGGAATAACAAAGAACCAAGCTTTTTGATTAAGTGTTTTGTTCATTATTCAATTATCCAATCATCTCCATATAAATAAGTATATTTTTGATCAAAAGTTATATGTGCGCTGTCACTTGGTATTTCTGCAGAAGCATTAGCTAAAATTTTAATACTTCCGCTACTACACTCGGTATCAATTACTTTATGTCTGCCTGTATCACTAACTCTTTTAATTTTTACTTCAATTCCTTCATCAGAAAAATTAATAAATTCTGGCCTAATACCTAATTGCGTTTTGCTAAAATTTGTTTTTTTTATACTGGTACTGTTAGGTAATATCTTTCCTTCAAAATTAATTTGACCATTTTCAATTTCACATGGAAGAATATTCATACCTGGTGAACCAATAAAATGTCCTACAAAAGTATGTTTTGGTTTTTCAAATAATTCTACAGGAGTACCTGTTTGAACAATTTGACCTTCATGCATAACCACTACTTGGTCTGCAAAAGTTAAGGCTTCAATTTGATCATGGGTAACATAAATCATAGTCCGATTAATTTTTTGGTGTAATTCTTTTAACTTTGACCTTAAAACCCATTTTAAATGAGGGTCAATAACCGTTAGAGGTTCATCAAACATTATTACATTTACATCTGATCTCACTAATCCTCTTCCTAAAGAAATTTTTTGTTTTCCATCCGCTGTTAACCCAGCAGCTTTATTATTCAGAGTTGATGTCAGTTCTAACATTTCTCCAATTTCTTTTACTTTTGAGTCAATTTCTGTTTTAGAAAGACCTCTATTTTTAAGTGGAAAAGCTAAATTTTCATAAACAGTCATTGTGTCGTATATAACTGGAAATTGAAATATCTGAGCAATATCTCTCTCAACTGGGTTTAAAGCCGTTATATCTTTATCATCAAATAAAACTTTACCTTTAGTTGGTTTTAATAAACCTGAAATAATATTTAATAATGTTGTCTTTCCACAACCAGAAGGGCCTAATAATGCGTAAGCTCCCCCATCTTTCCAATCAATATCAACTCCTCTTAATGCCCAATCTGCATCGTTACTTTGTTTTGTTAAATAGCTATGACTTAAATCTTTTAAGGTAATTTTAGCCATTGGTTACCAATCTGTTATTCGTATCAAAATATAAAAATTCATCTACATTCATAAATAATTTTGTATTCTCACCAATATTTTTTTGTTGAATACCGTTTGATAACGAAACCCAGTTAAGTTTTCCGTTAGTAAAATGAATTAAACTTTCTGACCCACTTAATTCAGAAATCAAAACTTTTCCATTAATTTCAACTGAATTATCTCCTTCTTTGTATGTGGTTATGTTGTGTGGTCTTATACCTATTTTATAGTTTCCATCTTTGATTTTTATGTTTGATTTCCATTGGACGTTGTTATCTTTTATTTTGAATATTTCTCCACTTTTACTTATTTCAGCTATGTTCATTGGAGGGTCGCTAAATACTTTAGCTGAAATCAAATTTTCAGGTTTATTGTAAACATTTAAAGTTTTTCCATACTGAATAACATTTCCTTCTAATAATGTTGCAGTGTTTCCACCTATCATTAATGCATCCAAGGGTTCTGTTGTTGCATATACAACAATACAATCTCTATCTTCAAAAAGTTTAGGTAACTCTTCTCTTAGCTCTTCACGAAGTTTAAAATCTAAATTAGCTAATGGTTCATCTAGTAATATTAAATCTGAATCTTTTACTAATGCTCTAGCTAAAGCAGTTCTCTGCTGCTGTCCTCCAGATAATTCATCTGGTTTTTTATTTAACATAGCTGATAATTTTAAGAGTTCGGCTACTTTACCTACTCTTGCTTTAATTTCATCTGGTTTCACACCAGTGATTTTTAATGGTGAAGCAATATTTTCAAAAACTGTAAAATTAGGATAATTGATAAATTGTTGGTAAACCATAGAGCAATTTCTTTTTTGAACTTCTTTGCCAGTAACATTTTCACCATTAAACCAAATTTCACCTGATGTAGGTTTGTCTAGACCAGCCATAATTTGCATAAGAGTTGTTTTACCCGCAAGAGTGGAACCTAATAGAATATTAATAGTGTTTTTTTCTAATTTTAGATTAGTTGAATATATATGAGTTTCTAGTCCTACTTTTTTTTCAACATTTTTTAATTCTAAACTCATATTTATTATTTGTAATTTAGCTTTAAAAAAAAGGGGCAATAAATGCCCCTTTTTAAATTTAGATTAACCTATGGTTATTTCCAAGCGTCTTTGTATGCTATGGTTTTACCTTGAGGTTTCTCGTTAACTTTAGCTTTTGGCGAACCAGCTTTATTTAACCAAAAAGAAGCTTCTTTTGGTTCATTAAGTCTTGGTCCACATCCACCGTACGCGTTACTAGCTTTATCAGCAGCTTCCATACGAGACATAACTAAGTCCATCTCATCTGCAAGACGATCCATAGTTTCTTGTGGTGTAAATGTACCAGAGTTAACTTCTCCGATATGCTGCCACCATAATTGTGCTAGCTTCGGATAATCTGGAACGTTGATACCTGTTGGAGACCATACATTTCTGTTGTCTGATCTATAGAACTCAATAAGTCCACCTAATTCAGGTGCTCTCTTAGTAAAGTGTTTGTGGTTAACAGTACTTTTTCTTACGAAAGTTAAACCAACATCAGCTTTTTTAAGAGATACAGTTTTTGAAACTGCAAATTGAGCGTACAACCATGCAGCTTTTCTTCTCTCAACATCAGTAGACTTAAACAAAGTCCATGATCCAACGTCTTGATATCCAAGCTTCATACCTTCTTCCCAATAAGGTCCTTTAGGTGATGGGCCCATTCTCCATAAAGGCATACCGTTTGCATCAACTACTTTATTATTAGGATCTTTTCCTACTAAAGAAGCTGTGAAAGCTGTGTACCAGAAAATTTGCTGAGCAACATTTCCTGAAGAAAGAGATGGTAAAGACTGATAAAAGTCCATAGCTGCTGCTCCCGGAGGCGCATAAGCTCTTAACCATTCATCCCATTTTCTAATTGCGTATACTGCAGCAGGGCCATTAGTAGCTCCACCTCTTGATACGTTAGCACCAACTGGGTTACAAGAACCTGGCTCCATTCTAATTCCCCATTCGTCTACAGGTACTCCATTAGGTAGACCTTTACTTCCTGCACCAGCCATTGATAACCATGCATCAGTCATTCTCCAACCTAAGTCAGGAGCTCTTTTACCGTAGTCCATATGACCATAAATATTAACACCATCTATCGTCTTCACATCTTCTGAAAAGAATTTAGCGATGTCTTCATAAGCAGACCAGTTTAATGGTACACCTAAATCATAACCATATTTAGCTTTAAATTGTTTTTTAATTTCAGGTCTATCAAACCAGTCTTTTCTGAACCAATAAAGGTTAGCAAATTGTTGGTCTGGTAGTTGGTAAAGATTTCCATCTGGACCTGTAGTAAATTGAAGCCCTATGAAATCATCTAAATCCAAATATGGATTAGTAACAGCTTTACCTTCGCCTTTCATCCATTCAGTTAAATTAACAGCCTGTTGCATACGCGCGTGCGTACCAATTAAGTCTGAGTCATTAACATATGCATCGTAAATACTTACGTTAGTTTGCATTTGTGTTTGAACAGCCATTACTACATCACCTTCTCCTATGATTTGGTGTTGTACTTTGATGCCCGTTATTTCTTCAAACGCTTTTGTAAGAGTCTTAGACTCATACACGTGAGTGGGTATCCCTTCAGATACTACTTTTAAAGTCATTCCTTTGAATGGCTTAGCAGCATCTTGAAACCACTTAAGCTCTTTCTCTCTATCTTTAGCAGATAAAACAGAAAGACTAAACTCGCCGTCAGACCATTTCTTAATTGCATTGGCAGATGCATTAGAAATAGTTACGATTGAAAAAGTAATAGCAACAGCAAGAACAGTTTTTAATGTCTTAATCATTATTATTTCCCCCGTTTATGTTATTATTTATTCTTAGATGAATAAGTAAACTAGATCGAAGAGTGTATGTCAAAAAAAAATTCAATTTATACGACAGTTTTCAATTTCTAATTGAATAATTATGATAGTGTTTTTTTAATGGCTTTATCCCAGCCTTTAATAAGATTTTTTCTATTAGATGATTTCATTCTAGGATGAAAAGTTCTATCGACTTGCCAATTGTTAGAAATATCTTTTAAAGATTTATAAACTCCTATTTGAAGTCCTGCCATAAAAGCTGCACCTAAAGCTGTTGTTTCATCTACTTTCGGTCTCAACACTTTTACATCAACTACGTCAGCTAAAAATTGTGAAAACCAGTTATTCTTAACCATTCCTCCATCTACTTTTATTATTCTTGGTCTTAAACCATCATTTTTCATCGCTTCAAATAGATCATGAGTTTGATATGCAACAGACTCTACTGTAGCTCTTACAATTTCTTTTGGTCCCGTGTCTCTGGTTAAACCTGACAGTACTCCTCTTGCATTAACTGCCCAATAAGGAGCACCAAGTCCTGTGAAGGCTGGAACTAAATAAATTCCATTATTTGACTTCAAAGATTTTATTATTTTTTCGGTATCAGAAGCTTTTTTTATAAATTTTATTTTGTCTCGTAACCATTGCACGCCAGCACCAGCTATAAAAATAGATCCCTCTAATGCATAAGTTGTTTTTCCATTAATTCTATAACCAATTGTAGTTAATAATCTATTTTTAGAATAAACTTTTTTACTACCTGTGTTTAGCAGAACAAAAGCACCTGTGCCGTAAGTACTTTTAAGAGATCCTTGTTCAAAACAACATTGTCCTATAGTTGCTGATTGTTGATCTCCCACCATTCCTGTAATTGGATAAGATGTGCCAGTAAGACTCGGGTCTGTGTGACCGAAATCAGCCGAACAATCTTTAACTGTGGGCAATATTTCTCTAGGTATTTTTAATATTTTTAATATTTGACTATCCCATTCATTTGTAGAAATATTAAATAACATAGTTCTACTAGCATTCGTTGCATCAGTTGCATGGTCAGCTCCATTAGTTAATTTCCATAAAAGAAAACAATCTACCGTTCCAAATAATAATCTTTTCTTTTTGATCAATTCTTTTGCTTTAGGCACATTGTCTATTATCCATTTAATTTTTGTTGCTGAAAAGTATGCATCAATTAACAATCCAGTTTTATTGTAAATAATAGTTTCTTTTTTTTGTCTAATTAACTTTTTACAATATTCAGATGATCTTCTATCTTGCCAAACTATAGCATTGTAAACAGGTTTGCCTGTTGTTTTGTCCCATAATATTGTCGTTTCTCTCTGATTTGTAATCCCTATTGTTAAAATCTTTCCTTTTAATTTTTTACTTTTTTTAATTACATCTCGTAAGACTTTTAGTGTAGTCTTCCATATTTCATCTGGATTATGCTCAACCCATCCATCTTTTGGAAAATGCTGAGTAAATTCTATTTGTGATACATAAACTGACTGACCTTTTAAATTGAATAAGATAGCTCTACTTGAAGTGGTACCTTGATCGATAGAGATAATAAATTTTTTCATTTAATTGTATAATTTATTTTAATTTTTTGAATTTTGTTAGTAAAGTATATTTAAAAATTTTAATAGGATAGGCAAATCTAAATGAAAAAAGTAGCTATTATTGGAGCTGGACCATGTGGTTTATCGATTTTGAGAGCTTTTGAACAAGCTGAAAAAAAAGGTGAAAAAATCCCAGAAATTATTTGTTTTGAAAAACAAGAAAATTGGGGAGGTTTGTGGAATTATAGTTGGAGAACAGGATCTGATCAATATGGAGATCCAATTCACAACAGTATGTATAGATATCTTTGGTCTAATGGACCTAAAGAATGTTTAGAATTTGCAGACTATTCTTTTGATGAACATTTTGGAAAACCTATTCCATCATTTCCTCCAAGAGAAGTTCTTTACGACTATATAATTGGAAGAGTAAGCAAAGGAAATCTAAAAAGCAAAATTAAGTTTAATACAAGAGTAACTAATACAATTTTTAAAAATGACAAATTTGAAGTTAGCTATCAAGATAAAGCTAATAACAAAATATTAACTGAAAATTTTGATTATGTAGTGGTATCTACAGGTCATTTTTCAGTTCCTTTTATTCCTGAATATGAGGGAATGAATTCTTTCCCTGGGAGAATAATGCACTCTCATGATTTTAGAGATGCAGAGGAGTTTAGAGATAAAAATATAGTTGTACTTGGAAGCAGCTATTCTGCAGAGGATATCGCTTTACAATGTAATAAATACGGCGCTAAAAGTGTAACTATAGGATACAGACATAATCCAATGGGATTTAAATGGCCCAAAGGAATGAAGGAGGTTCATTATCTTGATAAACTAGAAGGAAAAAATGCTATTTTTAAAGATGGAACAAAACAAGAAACAGATGTTTTAATTTTATGTACTGGATATCTTCATCATTTTCCATTTTTAGATGAAAGTTTAAAATTAAAAACTCATAATAGATTGTATCCCCCTAAATTATACAAAGGGGTTATTTGGCAAGACAACAATAAGTTGTTATTTCTTGGAATGCAGGATCAGTTTCACACTTTTAATATGTTTGACTGCCAAGCTTGGTATGCAAGGGATGTTATTATGGATAAAATTAAAATGCCAAGCGACAATGAAATAGAGAATGATATTAATAAATGGGTAGCTATAGAGGAGAAATTAGAAAATCCTGATCAAATGATAGATTTTCAAACAGAGTATACCAAAGAACTTCATGAATTATCAGACTATCCAAAAATTGACTTTGAATTAATTAGAAAACATTTTAAAGAATGGGAGCATCATAAAGTAGAGGATATACTGACATACAGAAATAAATCATTCTCATCTCCTGTTACTGGATCTGTTGCTCCTATTCACCATACTCCTTGGGCATCAGCAATGGATGACTCGGCAAAAACTTTTTTAGACCAGTCTAAAAAATAATTTATAAAATATTTTATAAATTATAAAAACTTAATCTATACCAAGATGTTTTTTTCTTTTTTCTACCCAAGTTCGAATTAAATTATCAAATATCAAACCTATGAAAGCAACACAGATCCCCAAGGTTAATCCAATACCTGCTCCATTCTTATCTGATAAAGCTTTAAGAATATATTGACCTAAATCCTCTGTTCCAATAAATGCACCAATTATAACCATAAATAATGCAAATACGATTGTTTGATTTAAGCCAAGCATCATATGTGGAAAAGCTAAAGGGAATTCTATTTTTGTTAACCTTTGAAATTTATTAACACCAGACATTGTAGCAGCATCATGCAAGGCTGCTGGTACACTTCGCAGTCCCTCAATTGTATATCTTGTTGCTGGAATTGTTGCATAAACAATAACTGCTATTAATACAGATGTATCTGTAATTCCAAATAACATCATTACTGGAATTAAATAAACAAAAGATGGGAAAGTTTGAAAGATATCACAAACACCTAACATAAAATTAGTTGTATGTTTGTTCTGAAAACATAAAGTTCCTACCGTAAATCCAATTATACAAGAAACAATAACGCCAAAAGTTGCCATATACGTTGTAACCAATGCTCTATCCCACCATGGGCTTAAAGCTATAAACAATGTTAATCCACAAACAACTAAAGCGGAACGAATCCCACCAATTAAATATCCAGCTCCTACAACTAATACTAATGTAGCTACAGCTGGCATTCTTAAATATAAAGCTCGCATTGGTTGAAGCACTTCCACAATTAACCAAGTATTAAATGCTTTGATGTAAACAAAAAAAGTATCAAAAATCCAATCAACTCCTTTATTCCAAAAATCAGCGGTTGAGATCCCTTTGTTATGTGGAACTTCAAATAGATAATTAAATCCCTCTTTAAAATAAAAAGATCCAAAATAGGCAAGGACAATTCCTATTAGTAAAGCTACGCCAAAAAAAATTGCATTTTTATTACGTTCAAAAAATGTCAAATTACCAAAATAATCAACTTGTTTATTCGCCCAAGCTAAAGACATCTTATCTAATAAAATAGCAATTAAACTTATGCAAAGACCTGCTTCTAAAGCCAATCCAATATTAAGCTGATTCAAAGCCAATAATAAATTAAATCCTAAACCTTTAGCACCAATAAAAGCTGAAATAACAGCCATAGAAAAACACACCATTATGACCTGGTTTACTCCAATTAATATGTCTCTTCTTGCGGTTGGAATTAATACTTTAAACATTAGTTGAAAATTATTACACCCACTCATTCTACCAGCTTCAATAACTTCTGGTGGGACTGCTCTTAAACCTAACAAGGTCAATAATATCATTGGTGGAACAGCAACGATCATAGTTATAATTACTGCTGCATGATCACCAACTCCAAAAAGAACAAGCGCAGGAACTAACACTGCATATTGTGGCATTGTCTGCATAACTAATAGTATTGGATATAAAGCTTTCTCAACTCGTTTACTTTTAAATGCTGCAATTCCTAAAGCTAGACCAAAAATAAAAGATAGTGGAGCTGCGACTAATATAAAAGAAAGAGTTTGCATTGAAGGTTTCCACTGACCAAATATAGAAATATAAACCATAACTAAACCCGCAAATATAGCTAAACCCTTACCGCTTAGTTTGTATGCTAATATTGCTGAACCCGCAGCAACGACTGTCCATGGTAGACCTGGCATTTTTGCCCATGAATTTGAACCTACCCAATCCCAGCTAGTAAAAGCTACAATAGTTTTAAGACCTCCAAGTAAAATTTCCCTAATCAATTCAATTAAAAATGTCATAATTGAAGTTATTTCTCTTGTTATCTGAAGGATTAATGGTCGAGTTTTGTAAGTTTGAGTATCACTATTCCAAAATTCCATAGGCAACCATTCATTCATTAAGAAAAACAATGAATCATTTATCCAAATAGGCAACCACCCAAGGAGAGGGGGGAGTCTCCAAAACACATCAAAAGCATAATATCTTACTTCTTTACCAAGAAAGATATAAAAGCTTTGATTAGGATCTTTAACAAACTCCGCTTGACCTCTTATAAATTTGTATGTTTCAGGAACTTCGATGGCAAAACATAAAGCAAAAAAAACTACTAACAAAAATAACCATTGAAATGCTTTTGGATATTTTTTTATAAAATCCATAATTTAATTATTATTTTTTCTCCCTCCAAAAACTGTATTAATTATTTTTGTTGGGTTAATAGAGCCTACTATCTTATTTTTGCTATCTATGACAGAAACAGATTTTTCTTGAGTAAGAATTTTTTCAGCTACATTTTCAATTATTTCGTCTTTTGAAACTTTAAAATCACTTAAATTATTGGTAACAGATGTGTCCATTACATCTTCTATTAATAAAACTTTTTCCCTAGGTACCTCTTCAGTAAATTTTCTCACATATTCAGTTGCTGGATTTAAAACAATATTAGCTGGAGTATCTAACTGTTCAATTGTACCATCCTTCATAATTGCAATACGATCTGCAAGTTTTAGAGCCTCATCAAAATCATGTGTTATAAACATAATTGTTTTCTGGAGTTTATCTTGAAGTCTTAAAAACTCATCTTGCATTTCTTTTCTAATCAATGGGTCTAAAGCAGAAAAAGGTTCATCCAGAAACCATATATCTGGTTCAACAGCTAATGATCTTGCAATTCCAACTCTTTGTTGTTGTCCTCCAGACAGTTCTCTAGGAAAATAATTTTCTCTACCATCAAGTCCGACTAATTTAACCATATCCATCGCTTTAGTAATACTATCTTCAATTTCTATTCCTTTGATTTGAAGTGGAAAAGCTATATTTTCAACAACAGTTTTATGTGGTAACAAAGCAAAACTTTGAAAAACCATTCCCATTTTATTTCTTCTAAGATCGATAAGTTCTTTATTATTTAATTTTAATAAATCTTGACCTTCTATAAAAATTTTTCCACCCGTAGCATCCGTTAGTCTTGAAATACATCTTAAAAGTGTAGATTTTCCAGAACCAGATAAACCCATCACAACCAACATTTCACCTTTTGAAACTTCAAAAGAAGCATTGTTTACACCTACAATACATCCATTTTCTTGAAAAGTTTTAGCATCAACTTTGCCATTAGATTCTTGGAGCATTTTTTCAGCATTAGCTCCAAATATTTTAAAAACATTTTGACATTTTATTACTGCATTAGACATAAATATTTAATTAAGTTATATGATATTAAGATAGAATTAAATCCATATTATTGTTGTTTTTCTCCTTAAAAATTTTTAATAAAATAAACCCTAGTGTCAATTCCTGTGCTTAAAAAACTTAATGCTTCACCACTTACAGTTATAGACTCATTGACTCCTACATTATTTCCACTTACAGTAAAACCTGCAAAGCACTTCTTTTTATCTTTATCCCACTTAACAAAAGTCTCATCAATTTTATTTCCATTTATCGTATAAATCTCATGCGCTCTAAAATTTAAAAAATTTGCACCCATAATTGCTCTCTGAGGAATAAGTTTAGTTGCATTACAGACTTGTTCATACACTTCATTAGTTAATTTATAATGATCAGTTCCATCAAAAGTTACAAGTATACCTGAGGGAAGTTTTGATATTAATTCACTTAATTTTTTTTCATTTGCTATTCTTTCTTCCTCTATTTTCATTCTCTCAACCAATTCATCACCTTGACCAAACATAATATTTAAAACAAAAAAACATGAAATTATTACAATAACTAAAATTACTAGACCACTCATCTGTCTAATAAACTCTGGTAACTCTTTAATTTTTTCTAAATAGATTTCCTTTAACATTATTCCTGCAACTCTCCATTTTTCCAGGTCCCTGTTTTTTGGGTTCCATCAGACCATGTAAAAGTTCCTTTTCCATTCATAAATCCTTTGGCCCATTCCCCTTCATAGGTAGAGCCATCTGGAAAAGTTAAAATACCTATCCCATTCCACTCACTATTCTTAAACTGACCTTTGTAAATATATCCATTAGGCCAAGTCTCAACTCCTTGACCATTTTTTTTTGTTCCTACCCACTCTCCTTCGTAGGTAGTTTTATCTGTATAAACCCATTTACCATAACCATTTTCACAATTACCTTCTTTACATCCGGTACTACGTGCTAATGCAACTGATGTAAGCAATAAACTTAAAATCAAACTGATAAGAAATTTTTTCATTATTATACTTTACACAAAATTTGTTAAAAAAAAATCAGACTTTTCCCCTCAGTTTACTGCAAGAATAAAAAGTTATATCTTTTTCAGCATTTTCACTTTTTATATTTTTGGTAACTTCGTGAACTAACTCACCTGTTTTTCTGTCAATAATACCTGACTCGGAATAACTTGTGTCATTATCAATTGCTTTAAATAATACTACGTCTTTATTTACTATTTTGACATCTAAATTTATAGCTGAAAGAAAAGATGATAACCCTTTAATTAAAAGAGTTTCTGGTTGTAAGGATTTAATTTCAAATTTATTTAAATCTTTTTTATCTAAATCTTTAGCTAAAAAAACTTGATAATTATATTCTGAATTCTTTATAATTTTTTTTTCTAATTCACATTTAAAACTAAGGTTTATATTTTCTTGAATATTTATATTTTTTGCTAACAACTGATTAGAAAATAGTAAACTAATCAATATTATCAAAAAATATCTAGTCATTAAAACTGAAATAAAAAAATCCCCCCCAACAATGTTGGGAGAGATTATTTAATTTAATTATTGTTTACCTTATTTAGTAAATGCTTTCCAAACTGACTCGTTATCAGCTAACCATTTTTTAGCCGCATCTTCATGAGTCATTTTATCAATATCAACTAAAGCTGCCATTGCACCAATTTGACTTGTAGAAAATGACATTTTTTTAAACACTGCTGCCGCAGCTGGATGAGTATTTGGAAAATCTTCATGTACTGCTTTTTTCAAATATCCATCTGGAGATCCACATTTTCCATCTCCACCGTCTGCTGGTCTGCAACCGGCTGTGTAAGGAGGGAAATCAATAAATGTAAAACCAGCACCATCTGTAAAGTTTGGTGTCCAGTTAAAAATTATAGTTCCTCTTCCTTCTTTTTCTGCTGCTGCTAATTCAGCCCAAAGTGCGTCAGCACTTCCTGCAAATTTAACCCACCAAAGGTCTCCTAAACCTAAAGCATCAACTCTTTGCGGAATTAAATCTCCATGCCAAGTTTGAGGACCTTCCAACATTCTTCCTTTTCCATCTGGTGAATCAGGAGTTGTGAAGTTTTTAGCACAGTCTGGATTTTTTAAAGCAGTCCAATCTGGTAAACCTGGACATAATCCTTTATCAACAACCCAGTTAGGATATCCCATATCTTCAAGAGTTCTTGCTTCGTGGTCTCCCCAATCTAATAAACCGCCTTTATCTCTAGCTGTATCAAAAGATTTTCCAAAAGCAGATTCCCATACCTCATGAGAGATAGTTACATCTCCAATTCTAATAGACTCATATACAGCTTGTGAGTCAGCATTAACATAACTTACATTGTTACCCATGCTTTCAAAAATTCCACCAATTACGTAAGCCATTACAATTTGGCTAGACCAATTGTGAGTTGGGATAACAATAGGTGCACTACTATCACCCGATTTCTTCGCTGATTTATCGCCTCCACCCATAAAGAATACAGCAGCTGCAATAATAACCACCGCTCCAATAATTAGCGGTAAAGTTTTGTTTTTCATACTTATTCCCCTTTCTTAATATTAAGTAAGATTAGTATGTGCCTTTGTAAAATGATAGTCAACGACTATATATTTATATAATATAACAATAGATTTTTAAAAATGTCGCAAACTACTTTAAATATCAAAGAGCCTGGTTTAAATGTTTTACCACCTGGAGTTGAAAGACATGTAGTAAATGCTGGTGGACTTACAGGTTTTCAAATTTTTCCAGACGACGAAATAGAAATTATTAATGACGAAGGAAATCAAATTTGTGAAGTAGTTTGTTTTGATAAAGATGGAAAATCTGAACTTGGAATTTTAAGTCAAAAAGAATCTAATAAAAAAAGTTTTATTAAAGAAATATTAAAAAACAAAGACGAAAGTTCTTTAGCAGCAAATCTTCAATTAAAAAAAAGAAATTTAAAAATAAACGAGTCAAAATCATCAATTTTATTTGATGACAAAACTCCAAGTGGTGAGAAAATTAAGATTAAATCAAAAGATAAATGTTATGCTATTTTTGCAGCGCCACAAAATGATATGTTGGTAAGTGAACAAAATCCTTCAAGTGATTTAACAATATTTATAAAAAGAGACAAAATAGTTAACGATAAAGAATTGTCTATTATACCTGATCCAATTTTTGAACCAAATTATGAACAAAATATTTTGAAACAAACTGCAATTTCTTTTCAAGTAAAAGAAGGAGACTTTATTCAAGTAATCAGTCCAGCAGGAAGACAATGCTCCGACTTTGTTGCATTTGATACAAAAAAACTAGATAAAAAAATTGAAAAAGGTCTTGATTGGCAAACCACTAGAACATTTATGGGTAATACCTTTCCTGGACCTGGTCTATTCTCAAAATTTTATGATACTGACCACGAACCACTAGTAGAGGTTGTTAGAGATACTGTCGGAAAACATGATACTTTTAATTTAGCTTGTACTTCAAAATATTATGAAGACGCTGGTTATTTTGGTCATCCTAATTGCTCTGATAATTTAAGCAACTCAATGTCTAAATTTGGGGTTCAAAAACAAAAGGGTTGGCATGCCATAAACTTATTTTTTAATACTTCAGCTTCAGGTTTAAATTCTGTAATTTCTGATGAGTCATATGCAAGACCCGGTGATTACGTAATGTTTAGAGCTTTAAAAGATTTAACTATTGGAACAACTGCCTGTCCAAGTGATATTGATGCATGTAATTCATGGAATCCTACCGACATTTTTGTTAGAACGTATGACAAAAAAAAAGAATTTTCAAAATCATTTGCTTTTAGAATGAAAACTGACTCAGAAAAAAAATTAACTAGAAACTCTGGTTTTCATCCTAGAACTTCAAAATTAACTAGAAACTTTATAGATGCTAGAGGTTTTTGGTTGCCTAACGATTATACCAAACATGGTTTAGTAGAAGAATATAATGCCTGCAGAGAAAAGGCAGTATTAATTGATTTATCATCTTTAAGAAAATTTGAAATAATTGGTCCAGATGCTGAAGAATTAATGAATTATACTCTCACAAGAAACATAAAAAAACTTTCAGTTGGTCAGGTTGTTTACTCTGCAATGTGTTATGAAAATGGAATGATGTTTGATGATGGCACTCTATTAAGATTAAGTGAAACAGGTTTTAGATGGATTTGTGGAGATGAATATGCTGGAGAATGGTTAAAAGAAATAGCCAAAAAGAAAAATTTTAAAGTAAATATAAAAAATTCTACAGATCAAATTAGTAATGTTTCAATTCAAGGTCCAAAAAGTCGAGATATACTAAAAAAAATAATTTTTACACCACCTACCCAACCTTCTATTCAAGAATTAGAATGGTTTAGATTTTCCATTTGCAGAGTCGAAGAACTTCAAGGAATTCCCTTGATTGTATCTAGAACAGGTTACACTGGTGAACTTGGTTACGAAGTATGGTGTCATCCAAAACACGCGCCTGAAGTATGGGATAAACTTATGGAGGCGGGAAAGAAAGATGGTTTAATTCCTGCAGGTTTTGCAGCGCTAGATAAATTGAGAATTGAGGCAGGGTTAATTTTATTTGGTAATGAATTTGATGGACAACAAGATCCTTTTGAAGCTGGAATTGGTTTTGCAGTTCCACTTAAAACTAAAGAAGAAGATTTTATAGGAAAAGATATTTTGAAAGAAAGAAAAACTAATCCACAAAAAAAACTTGTAGGTTTAGAGCTTATTGGTAAAGAGCCGTCAGGACATGGAGATTGTGTTCATATAGGAAGATCCCAAGTCGGGATAGTTACAAGTGGATGTTTATCAACAACCCTCAATAAAAATATAGCATTGTGTAGGATTGACAGTCAATATTCAGAGCCAGGAACAAAAGTTGAAGTTGGAAAAATCGATGGCCATCAAAAAAGAATTTCTGCTCAAGTAGTGTCATTTCCACATTTTGACCCTAAAAAGACTAGAGTACGATCTTAATGCCAAAAACAACAAAAGATTTACTCGAATTTTGGGAAGATCAAATGAAACTTTCTCATACATCTAGTAATTATTTTTTTAGAAAATCACCATCACATTATCATATGATGCTTCTAGTAATGCATGCATATAAATATAAAGAGAACCTTACTGTTGAAGAATTAAAGACCAAATTATTTAAAACTTCACGTCCTAAGTCTGCTTTAATGATAAATGAAGCGTGTGAAAAAGGGTTTTTTTTTTTAGAAAAGACTTCAGGAGATCAAAGAAAAAAACATATTAAGCCCAGTATGTCTTTTATTGAGGAATTTAATCAATATCTTGAAACGTTAAAACATCTTAGTTTTTAACAATTAAAATAATTATTACTTATATTTTTTATATATATAAAAAATTATATATTTACATCACGTGAAAAATAAAAATGTAAATATGTCATTACCGACAAAAGCAAAAGTGGTTATAATCGGTGGAGGTATTCACGGATTAAGTACCGCTTGGAAACTTTCTGAAACTTATAAAAACCCTGGTGATATTGTTGTTATAGAAAAAAAAGATACTGCGGCTGGTGCAAGTGGAATAGCTTGTGGAGTTATAAGAAATAATTATTTTCAGCCAGCTATGAGAGAATTAATGGCTCACTCTGTAGAAGTTTGGGAAAGCGATCCAAAAGCTTTTAGATATAATCCTGTTGGGTATATGCAAATTTCTCCAGAAGTAATGCACAAAGATGTAGCTAGTATTTATGAACAACAAAAAGCAATTGGATATGAATCAGTTTTTATTGAAGGAGAAAAAGATTGTACAAAATACATGAAAAGTATTTTTGAAGATTGGCAAGCTCAAGGAATTACATCTGTTCTTCATGAAAAAAAAGGGGGATATGCATTTAACAAAGACTCCATTAAAGCATTAGAAAGCAAAGCTAATTCAAATGGAGTTAAAGTTCATAAAGGAGTTAAAGTTACTGGCTTTAAAAGAGGAAGTAATAGTAATGCTATTACTGGAGTTGAAACAGACAAAGGAACAATTGACTGTGAACAAGTAGTCGTAGGAGCTGGTCCATGGGTTAGAGATTTTTGGAACATGTTAGAGCTTCCTAAAACTACTGAAATAAAAGACCAAGATGGTAAAATGCATGAAGTCGATATGTGGACATATTGGTTCTTGCAAGAAGGTGTTTTAGGTGTTGAAGCAGACTATTTAAAAACAAATGATGGAAAGCAGCCACCGGTAATCCATGTCGATACAGACGCGCCGTTATATTCTGACAAAGATAAAAAATTAATTACAGATAAATTATGGGGAATATATTACAAACCTGATATTGAAGGTTTGGGTGTGCAAGGTGGAACTTCTCCCTACATAGTAAAAAAACATTTTGATAAAGTTAATGTTGATCCATACGGAATAGAGTCTCCAGAATATCAAACTACAGATGAATTTGCCGACATGTGGTCTTCTGCTTTAGCACATTGTCAAAAAAGATTTGAAGGGAAATCAAATCTTTATAGAAGAGGACCTTCGGGTGGTCTTGGCTGTTTAACACCTGACTCTTTTCCAATTTTTGATAGATTTTTTGAAAATGTTTATATGATAGCTGATGCAAATCACGGCTATAAAATGTTAGGAGTTGGTCATCTAGTAGCACAAGAAATTTTAGGACAAGAAAGTAATTTATTAAAACCATTTCGATTCAATCGATACGCGAAAGGTGAACTTCACCCCACTTCGAACAGTCCATTTCCTTGGAGCTAGTTATCTAAGTAGACAGATGTTTTTTTTTCCGTTACCTTTTTGAACTTAAAATATTTTATTTAAAGGGGAATAATGACTGATTTAGAAAAACATGTTAACCAGCCAGGAAGAGCAAAACTTGTAAAAAGAGTTAGAGAAAAAATTAAGGAGTTAGGAATAACTTATATTTATTTTCAATTTATTTCAGTTACTGGAAGAGTTGTAGGTAAAGGTATACCTGCAGATCATTGGGAAAGAACAGCTGAAAAAGGATTTCAGCTAGTTTATGGTTCAACAGCAAACTTATTTTTAGATCGACATAATAATTATATTGGTTATGGACCCGAAGCTATGGAATTAGTAGGTATTCCAGATCCAGAAACTTTCGTTCAATTACCTTGGGATAAAAGAGTTGGAAGAGTTTTTTGTACTTGTTTTAGAAATAGAGAAGAAAGAAAAAATCCAGGAGGTCATTTAACATCTGACTGTAGAGGAAACTTAAGAATCTTTATGGATGAATTTCAAAAAAAACATGGTTTAGAATTAAGAGTTGGAACAGAGCCAGAAATGATGTGGTTAACTAAAAACCCTGATGGAACTCCAACTGGAAAAGGTTTCTCAAAACCATTCTGTTATCATATTGATCAATTTGAATCTTTAAGACCTGTGTTTATGAAAGTAATAGAATACTCGAATGCAATGGGCTTAGATATGATTCAAGGTGATCACGAAGACGCTCCCGGCCAATTAGAATTGAACTGGACATACGATAATGTGTTAAGAAATGCGGACAGATTATCTACTTATAGACAGATCTGTGCTCAAGTAGCTAGAGAGCATGGTTTAATTGCTTGTTTTATGACAAAACCATTTATGGGTGTTTCTGCTAGCGGTTGTCACACAAATATGTCTTTATGGAAAGGTGGAAAAGTTTCAGTAAATAAACTCGGACACAAAAACTTACCAGGTGTTGAAGAAGTATTTAGTTATGTTTCTGGAGGGACAAATACTTTTATGCCTGACACTAAAGATATGCAGATGCCTGGAAAGATTGGCCTGCAATCTATTGCTGGAATTATGAAACATTTACCAGCACTAACTGCTTTAGGATCTTCAACCGTAAATTCATATAGAAGATTATGGGATCAAGGATTTTGGGCTCCAGTATATGCAGATTGGGGATACCAAAATAGAACTTGCGGATTAAGAGTTTCTGCTCCTGGAAGATTCGAATACAGATCAGTAGACTCAATGCATAATCCATATTTACTAGGTGCAGCTCTATTAAAAGCATGTAACGAAGGTATATCTAAAAAAATGAAACCCGCAGCACCAGAGTCTAGAAATATTTATGAAGCTCAAAAAGCTGGTAAAGATGTCAAAAAACTTCCATTAAGTTTAGGTGAAGCACTAGAAAGATTGGCTGAAGATGAGGTAATTAAATCTGCAATGCCAGATGAAATGTATAAAGTTTTCCATTGGTATAAAAATGATGAATGGGAAAGATTTTTAGGAGCAACAACTCAATGGGATCTAGATACTTATCTTGATTGCTTGCCATAAACAAAAAATTTTAAATAGGGTAGTAATATGTGCGGAATTGCGGGATTAATTCATAGAGGAAAATCTTCTAAAGTAGGTCACGAACTTCAAGGAATGTTGCAAGCTCTTAAGCATAGAGGTGAAGACTCAACAGGTTACGCTTTGTACGGTGATACTGACGGAAAAAATTTCATTATGAGATTTAAAGTGGGTGAAAACGTTGGGGAAGGAAGCACATCAGTAGCTGAAGATGTATCTGTATATGATGAAAGAAAAAAAATTGTTGATAATTATCTTTCTGAATTAGGAGCAAAAATTATTAAAGAGGATAGAATACTCCCCTACTCTTTAAGATATGAAATAGAGTATGATAAAAAAGATTTACTAAATTTTTCACAAAAAATAGAAAGTATTCCTGGAGTTGAAATTCTGTCAATGGGTAAGTCCTTGGAAGTTATCAAAGATCTTGGAAATGCTAAAATGGTTTGTGATAGGTATAATTTAGATAAACTTGTAGGGACACATGCAATAGGTCATGCAAGGATGGCTACTGAGTCTGGTGTTGATATTAAGTCTGCACATCCATTCTGGGGTTATCCTTTTAGCGATGTATCAGTAGTTCATAATGGCCAATTAACAAATTATTGGAATAACAGAAGAGCCTTGGAAAATAAAGGAATGAGATTTATGTCTGAATGTGACTCTGAATTAATTGCTGTTTATTTAGCTGAAAAAATGAGAGATGGTGCTTCATTGGAAGAAGGTATGAAAGACTCATTATCTGGTTTAGATGGTGTTTTTACATATTTCGTAGCCACAAAAGATTCTTTAGGTATGGCAAAAGATACTATGGCTGCTAAACCTCTAGTTTTATATGAGTCTGATGAATTGGTTGCTATGGGTTCAGAAGAGATAGCTATTAGATCTATTTTACCGCATGAAATTGATACTTACGATCCATTCGATGGGGAGGTTAAAGTATGGCAAATTTAAAAAATACTGAAAAAAAAACAAAAGCCCAAGCTATGGGTATGCATACAGAAGTTTTAACAGGAAGAACCCAACAAAAATTCTTTAATCCTGATGAAGCTGAGAATTTTTATTATTTTGGTACTTATGATGTAGATTTTAATAAAAGAACTGATTTAGATGTTTTGGATATGACAGCACCAGAAGCTAATAAAGAAATTGATAATTTAATGAGCCAAGGCTTCGGAACTATAGTGATTAAAAATCCTCAAGGAAAACACAGTCTTGGTGTTGGTATTTTAAATAAATTAAATTTAATTTTTGAAGGAAGTTTAGGTTATTTTGGTATGGGATCATGCGATGGTCCTATAGTACGAATTAATGG
This sequence comes from uncultured Pelagibacteraceae bacterium, assembly GCA_902559635.1. Taxonomy (GTDB): domain Bacteria; phylum Pseudomonadota; class Alphaproteobacteria; order Pelagibacterales; family Pelagibacteraceae; genus Pelagibacter. Next base: position 46,143 of record CACEIY010000002.1, read on the forward strand.
TAGAGTTGGCTGGTCTTGTGCAGAAAACTTAATGGCCGGAAAAGTAGTTATTGAAAAAAATGCTGGATCATGTTTTGGAGCTGCCATTAGAGGTGGAGATTTAATTTGTAAAGGAAGTGTTGGTGCTAGAACTGGTATCGATATGAAGGGAGGAACAATTATAGTTGGTGGAGATGCTGGGGCATTCACTGGTTTTATGATGCAAAGAGGAAGAATTATTATTTTAGGAAATGTGGGAATTAATTTGGGAGATTCTATGTATGATGGGACAATTTTCGTAGGTGGAGAAATTGGCTCTTATGGTAGTGATGCTGTAGATTCTGAATTAACTAAAAACGATCAAGATTGGTTAAAAAGAAAATTAAAAGTTGCCGAAATAGGTGAAAACTTTGATGTTACTAAAATGAAAAAAATCGTAGCAGGTAAAAAACTTTGGAATTATGATAATTTAGAACCTACAGAGAAAAAAGGAGCAATTTAATGCCTAAGAAAAAAAATAAAAAAAAAACAAATAGTAAAGGTGTTGGTGGAAAAGCAGATGTCCATGCTCATGAAGAAGGTAAAAGAAACAAAAGTTTATTAGGATACAATGCTATTTTTACCCCTGAAGTTATAGACGATATTCATATTAAATCTCAATTAGGAAGATACAGAATGCGAGGAATGGCATTAATGAAAAAAATTCCTACTTTTGATGATTTAGTTTTTTTACCAGGCACACTAACAAGATTTGTAATTGAAGGTTACAGAGAAAAATGTGAAACAAAAACTGTAATTGGTCCAAGATGTGAAAACCCAATTGAGTTAGATATCCCTGTTTATATTACTGGTATGAGTTTTGGTGCACTATCATATGAAGCTAAAACTGCTTTAGCAAGAGGAGCAACAATGGCTGGAAGTGCAACTTGTTCTGGTGAAGGTGGAATGATACCTGACGAAAGAAGATATTCTGAAAAATGGTTTTACCAATGTATTCAATCTAGATATGGATTTAATCCTCATCATGCTCAATTAGCAGATGGGATTGAAGTATTTATTGGACAAGGTCAAAAAGTTGGAATGGGTGGTCACTTAATGGGTCAAAAAGTAACTGACCAAGTTGCTGAGATGAGATCATTACCATCTGGTATTGACCAAAGATCTCCAGCAAGACATCCTGACTGGTTAGGTCCAGATGATTTAGCTTTAAAAGTTGAGGAATTAAGACAATTAACAAAAAATAAGGTTCCAATTCAATTAAAACTTGGGGCATCAAAAGTTTATGATGATGTTCGAATGGCAGCAAAATGTGATCCTGACTCTATTTATCTTGATGGTATGGAAGGCTCAACTGGAGCAGGTCCACACATAGCCGCAGCAAATACGGGAATTCCGGGTATAGCAGCAATCAGAGAGGCTAGAAGAGCTTTGGATGATGTGGGTAAAACTGGAAAAGTAACTTTAATTTATGCAGGAGGAGTTAGAGATGGTGCTGATATGGCAAAGGCTTTAGCATTAGGAGCTGATGCAATTGCAATTGGTACAGGTTCAATGATTGCATTAAATTGCAATAAAGATATCCCCGAAGCAAATTTTGAAAAAGAAATGGGTGTAAAAGCAGGAGAATGTTATCACTGTCATACGGGAAGATGTCCAGTTGGTGTTGCAACTCAAGATCCTAAATTAAGGGCAAGATTAAATCCTGATGATGCAGCATTAAGAGTATATAATTATTTACATTCAATGACTTTAGAAGCGCAGCTTCTAGCAAGAGCATGTGGTAAAACTAATATTCATTCATTAGAGCCTGAAGATTTGGCTGCGTTAACATCTGAAGCATCTGCTTTAGCTAAAGTGCCTTTAGCAGGAACTAATTACACTGTTGGAGTAGATAACTTTCATAAAATATAAAAATAATAATGGCTAAGAAAAAAAATATAAAAGTTAAAAACAAACCAAAAAAAGAAAAGAAAATGAAGCTTGGTACTTTTAAAGAAACCGCTAGAGAAAAACTAATTGGCCAACATATTGGTTACAGATATGATGTAAATTTACTTCCTGATTATAAAAAAATGACTCCATTTCTAAAAAAATATGTGGAAGCTATGGGTTGGGATGATTTAAACTGGTTAGAAGACGTCCATATGGGTTATGAAGAAGGAAGACCTGCGGTATTTTGTAGAAATGCAAATGGTTGGGTTACAATTCCTAAATCTATTAAACTACCTAATAATCAACAAGACAGAGACATGATAGCTAGAGAGCTTCTTGTTAAATTTCAAATGTCTCCAAAACATCCTCTTGTTGATTTAAAAAAGGCCTACTTAAAATTCTAATCACACAATCTAAAGTTGTTTTTTTTTTAAAACCTAGTGTCTGTATTGGGTTTTATAAGATTGTTTTGTTTGTCACACCTTTCTAAATTTTATAGGGTTTTGAAAACTAATATGGAGAGAGAATATGACTGATCAGTTAGGTGCTCTTACTACTATATTTACAGAATTTTACTACTGGGTAACGGTAGTATTGATGTTTTTAATACACGTCGGTTTCTGTATGTATGAGGTTGGAGCTTCTCGATACAAACATCACCAACATACTCTTATGAAAAACACAATGCTGATACCATTGGTAACGGTAACTTGGTTTTTATTTGGTTGGTGGATATACTGGGCTTTCCCAACAGGACCGGGAATAGCTCCTTCAATAATGAATGAAAGCACGGCTCTTATCACTGATGAGAGTACTTTTAGTGCCAAATGGTATTTGGCTAATACAGAGTATATGGCGGTCAACTTAGGTGACCACATAAGCGGTGTTTTCTGGGCTGCGTTCTTACTGTTCTCATGGACAGCTGCTTCTATCGTTTCAGGAGCAATCATTGAAAGAATAACAACATTTGCATTTGGAATTTTAGCAATTGCGATTGGATCTGTTTTTTGGACAATTGATGCTGCTTGGGGATGGCACTTTGATGGATGGATGCTTAAAATTTTAGGATACCATGATGCTTATGCATCAGGAGTAATTCACGCTATAGCAGGAGGATTTGCTTTAGGTGTTCTAATGGTTTTAGGACCAAGAATTGGTAAATTTTCATCTAGTGGTGAACCAAGAAACATAGGACCAAGAAATCCTTGGCTAGTAACTATAGGTTTATTTTTAATTTATACTGGCTTCTGGGGATTCTATGCAGCATGTAACATACCTATATTTGATCTTGGACCAGAGTACGGTATGGAAGGCATAAGTTATTGGACAGCTACAAACATATATGTAACCCCTACTACACTTAGTGGTATTACTTTTAATTTCTTGATGTCATTATCAGGAGGATTATTAGCTGGTTATGTGGTTGCTAAAGGCGATCCATTCTGGACATACTCAAGTGGACTAGCAGGTGTCATCTGTGCTTCAGCTGGAAATGATTTATATCATCCAATTCAATCAATGATCATTGGTATGATCGGGGTTGTGATTGCATACAAACTACATTACTGGGTTGAGCGTAAGTTCAAAATTGATGATGCAGTTGGTGCAGTTGCCGTTCATGGTTATGCTGGATTTGTTGGGTTGGTAATTTGTGGTTTTGTATTAAATGGTTATCCATCATCTGGTTACAGTGTTGGAGCTATGTGGGATGGAACTACTTATGCATCTATAAATCCATTGGGAATGTTTCTAGGAGCAATCATAATGTTTGGTGTTCTTGGAATGTTACCAGGTTATGTTATAGCTAAAATACTTCACGGAATGGGTAAATTAAGAATCCCACGGGAAGTTGAAATAGCTGGACTAGACTATGAAATGATGGAGACTGCAAAATCTGATGAAAAAGCAGTTTCATCAGCAACCAGGTAAAGGAGATAAAATATGGCTACAGTTACAAACTGGATCGATCACCTGAATAAACCTGCTGAAGAAGTTGTGGGTGCTATTTATCCTGGTGCAGGATCAAGTGAAACATTACTAGTTATTCTTGCTTTTATAGTATGGATTGGTTGGCATGTTTTGACTGCAAAATCTGAAAGTGAAGAACTTGAAAGATTAGCAAGAAAAAGACATGGCGCTAATGATCATAAAAGCAATATAGCTGAGTGGTAATTTAAAATAAAATTTGGGCGCTACTAAATTCCGTAGCGCCCTTTTTATTTATTAATCATAAAATGACGGAAGAAAATAATAACGAAGAATTAAGACCAAGTAAGATGCGAGGTGTTGCGTTTCCAAAAGCTAAATATGGTGTAATTCTTGCAGTCATAATAATTATCTTAGTAAATATAATATTTTATAAAGATGAAATTGTTCAATTTTTAAATTAATATTTATTTTCAATCTTAGGTAGAATTTTTTTTTCAATTTTTACTATTATTTTAGAATCATTATAAATTATCTTGATCCTGAATTTTAAAGATTATAAGATTTTTTAAATAAAAAGGGGGTCATTAATGAAAAAGAAAAAAAAGTCTAATAATTTCGTTAACAAGAAAAGACGAAAAGTAATTAAGACTCTTGGTACGGCAGCTTTAATAGCAGGTGCTTCAAATTTTTTACCTATGCCATGGGTAAGAAAGGCAGATGCATCTAATCACTTATTAATAGGTGTGCCTTCATCTTTATCAACACCTTATGGTGTGGCAGATGACCAAGATCATTTGAATGGTACAATAATGGCAATAGAAGCAATCAATGCTAAAGGTGGAGTAAAGGGAAGAGAGTTGAAAACTTTTGTACCTGATTATGATAAACTCTCAGCAGAAAGTACACAATCTGCGATAGCTGCTTGTATAGACAAAAAAGTTCATGCAATATCAAATGCATTTACTTTTGCTCCAATTCCTGGAATGGATACATCAACTAAATGGAAAGCTCCATATTTACAAGGTAATACTCAGAGACTTGCTACAGAGGAATTCAAAAAAAATCCTAAGAAGTATAGTCACGTATTACAAACCGATCCATCCGAGGTAAATTATGGTTGGACTTATCCAATGTGGCTTGATGCAATGAAAGCAACAGGAACATGGAAGCCTGTTAACAATAAAGTTCACATAATCTCTGAACAAACTGGTTATAATCAAACAATTTTGAAAGCTGCAAAAGAGTCTTTAGCAAAATCTGGTTGGGAATTAGCTGGTGATACACAAATTCAGTATCCTGTAAATGATTGGGCGCCAGTAATACAAGAGCTAAAAAAGGTAGGTGCTGGAGCAATTATGTGTAACCACTGGATGGCTGCTGAAGAAGCTGCTTTTTGTAAACAGTTTAGAGCTGATCCTGTACCAGGAGCTTTAGTCTATGTGCAGTATGGTGCTTCTCAACCAGAGTTCTTGGAACTTGGTGGAAGAGCAATGGAAGGTTTCTGTTGGAGTACAGTTCTAGGTATATATGGAGACAAAATGGGAGAAGATTTTAGAAAAGATTATCTAAAAAGATTCCCAGAGTTTGGAACATATAAGGATAACACAATGGGACTTGTTTACACTGGTAATGGGTATGACATTGTAAATTATCTAGCTGCTTCTTGGAATGCTACTGGAGCTCTCGGGCTTAATGATGCTGATTTCAAGAAAAATTGTGATTGGATAAGAACTAATCCTTTTAGAGGTGTTTGTGGAATGATGGACATGAATAATGAATATCAAGAAGCTTTACACTTCCCGGATAATGGATTTGGAAATCAATCTGACTCTCATGAAACTGGAATGGGACAATTGTTTGTTCAAGTTCAAAATGTTCAACACAGGATCATATGGCCAAACGAGTATAGCCAATCTAAATTAGAGGGTTGTGACTGGTGGTAAGATCTAGATAATAATATTTTAAAGAGGGCGACTACTCGCCCTCTTTTTACATAAATCCTAATAATAGATAGTGTAAGTATGAATAAAGTTTTGGCTAAAGATTTTTTTTCCTGCAAAAATATTAGCATTGACTTAGGTGGAAGAGAAATATTAAGAAATATAAATATAAACATAAAGCCAGGTGAAGTTTTAGGTATTATTGGTCCAAATGGAGCGGGAAAAACTTCTTTAATTGAAATACTTTCAGGTAGATACAAACAAAAAACTGGTGATGTAATTTACAAAGACCAAATTATTAATAACAAACCTCTTTATGAAAGAGCAAGAATGGGTATTGGAAGAACTTACCAAACTCCAGTCGTACCTGAAGAATTAACAGTTGGTGAAACTTTAAAAGCTGCAAGACAATCAACAAAACCTTATTTACCAGTTACAGATGCAGAATATGCAGCAGATTTGGTAAAATTTAAAGTTAGCTGGGATATGGCTAATACAAAATTAGAAACTTTTAATAGAAGAAAACTTTTAATGACTAGTGTTCTAATGAGAGAACCAGAAATTATATTAATGGATGAGCCAGCTTCAGGTTTGATAAATGCGGAAATAGATGAAATTGATAATACACTCAGAATGTTGTCGAAAGAAATGAACATAGCAGTTTTGATTGTAGAACATAGAATTGAATTGCTAGAGACAATTGCAGATAGAGTTGTTGTAATGGATGCTGGTGAAATTATTGCAGAAGGAAATTTAGAGGAAGTTATTAATAATCCAAAAGTAAAAGAAGCTTATTTTGAGGGTTAAATTTTATGAGTAATATTTTAGAAATTAAAGGTTTGTCAGCAGGCTATGGACCTCTTCGTGTTATTCATGATTTAGATTTAATAATCCAATCAGGAGAACGAGTAGGAATTGTAGGCTTAAATGGTCATGGCAAAACAACATTATTTTATGCGATTGCAGGTCTTACTCATTGGCAAAGAGGATCGATTAAGATCAGTGGAGAAGAAATTGGTCGAACAAGAAGCCAAGGTCCTGGAAGATATACTCACATTGTAGTTAAAAAAGGTTTGGCAATTATGCCTCAAGGTGATGAAATTTTTCATGGTCTTACCGTTGAGGAACATTTAGATAGTGGTGCATTCACACCTGAGTCTTGGAAAAATAGAAAACAAAAAAGAGAGGAAATTTTAGAAATTTTCGAGCCTTTAAAAAAACTAATCCACACTCCTGTAGCACGTTTATCTGGAGGAGAAAGAAGAATGGTTTCTATAGGAAGAGGAATGATGTCAGAAGCTAAGCTTTACATGGCAGATGAGCCAACCTTAGGATTAGCACCAAAAATTGGAAAGGGTGTTCTTGAGGCACTGTTAAAGATTGACTTGAAAGACTCTGCAATGATTATTGCTGAACAAAACGTAGCCTTACTAGAAGGAAAGGTAGATAGAATTATTGGTATGCATGCTGGTAAATTAAAAGGAGAAGCATCATCATCATTGTCTATGGGATTAAAAAACTGATTTATGAATGATATTATTTTTTTAATTATTAACGGAATTACAGTAGCTTCCATATATGGGCTTATCGCTGTAGCAGTATCAATAACTTGGTCAGCATTGGGATTATTAAACCTAAGTTACGGTTTTATATTTTCATTTGCTGGATATGGAGCATGGTTAGCTGAAAGACATTTATATGGAGAACCAATTTTTGTAATGTTCATGGGAATAACTGCAGGAATAATTGGTGGTGTAATGGTGTGCTTGCTTGTATTTATCCCAGTTCACGATAAACCAAATTTTACTATTAGAGGCATGATAGGGACATTAGCAATTAGTCTAATTGGAGGACAAATTTTACTTCAAAATTTTGGGCCTAAAGCAAAACTCCTTCCAGAATTTTTTGGTTATGGAAAATTAAAAATTTTAGATGTTACTTTGACTGCAGATAAAATTGGAATAATTTGCTCGTCAATTATAATGCTTACACTTGTTGTAAGATGGATGAAATCTAGCAGAAGAGGATTGGAAATTAGAGCGATGATGATGAACCCTCATGCAGCAAGTATTGTTGGGATTGGAGTGCGTAAAACAGGAATATATGTAATGGCAGTAACTGGAGCCATGACAGGTTTATCAGCTGTGCTACTTTCACAGACATATTATCTTTCACCTTTTAGTGGCCTTATTCCAATGATTAAGGGTGTAAGTATAGCTTTAATGGGCGGACTAGGAAGCGTCAGAGGAGCTGTAATTGCTGCAATTATACTTGGATTTAATGAGGCACTAACTACAAAATTTTTGGGTGGAAGATATGTTTTAATGACTCAATTTGCACTAATTATAATTGTACTTATTATCAGACCAAGAGGTATTGCTGGTATTTTAGATAAGGCGAGAGAAGCATGAGTGATATCAAAACAAAAAAAAGAAAAACTTGGAAAAACCCATTGGCAGTATGGGGAGCCAAAGGTGGAAATCACGAAGTAGCAACACCTGAGTGGAAGAATCCACATCAAATTTGGAAAGATACTAAAGCATTTAAAGTCCCTACAAATAAAATTGGAAGATTTCATTATGAATATAAATCTAGCAATCATGGTGAAAAAATATGGAACAGATTAAGATGGTGGCCAACAAGAAGAACAATACTTTGGACACAAGGTGTTTATAATAGAAAAAGTCTTAAACCAGAAAAAATTAGAAAAGATAAAAGACCAATATTTTGGTTTTTAAGTTTGGTATTATTGGTAATTGCTCCTTTCATTTTGCCTGAGGGATATAAAAATAGTTTATTAACTGCTGGAGGAATATTTGGTATCTATGCATCAATAAATCTTTGCTGGACACTTGTTATTGGAACTGCAGGAATATTTTCTTTAGCTACATATGCCATAGTTGGAATGTCAGCATTTTTAACTACCTGGTTATCAATAAATTTGGGCTTACCCTGGTGGATGTTACCAATGATTGGTATGTTTGTTGGGCTAGCTTTTGGAATAATAATAGCTTTACCCGCTTTAAGATTAGATGGATTTTATTATGGACTTTTAACTCTAGGTCTTAACGAACTTTGTAGAGTATTTATCACAACTTCACATGCATTTGGAGCTGCATCTGGTGGATTATATGGAGCTGATACTTTTATTAATGAAAACTGGGCACCTATGACACAAACTCTCGTACAGTATTATTCTGGATTTGCATTATTAATTGCTGCACTTTTTTTATTTAGATTTGTAGATGGCAAAAGATTAGGTAGAATTCTAAAATTAGCGCCTGAAAAAAAAGAAGCTTTTGCAGAAGCATCAGGTGTTAACTATAAGAGGGCAAGAGTTACTGTCTTTTTAATATCATCAATCGCATTAGGATTTATTGGAGGGTTTTATGCTGCTTATTATAGAGGTAGTGCATTTGATATATTCTCTTTTCATACTGTAATCATGGGTTTAGCAATGATTACAATTGGTGGTATTGGAAGAGCTGATGGTGCTGTTGCAGGTACTTTAATTATAGTAATTATAGATAGAGTTCTAGTAGAACTTGGTCCATGGAGATATATTATAATAGGATTTGTAATGATGTTTACAATCCTTTTTTTGAAAAATGGATTATTTGGAATAAGAAAACAATTTAGAGATTGGAGAGATAAGAAAAAAGGTGAAGCAAGATCATCAAGATTAGAAAGAGGAGGAGAAATGTTACCAGAGCAAGCAACTGAGACAGATAATAAAGATGAAATATACAGAAGAAGATATGACAAAATGCAAAGAGAGTTTTTAAAAACTCTAATTTGTGATGAGATAATTGAAGAACATAAACAAAAACCTTTAGGACAGCACAGTGAAGCTTTGGAAAGAGTTTGTTATTATTTTAGAAGAGGTGCTATGAATGATAAATATGTTGTAAAGTGTGAGGTGCCTTTTAAGAAATATAAAATAATGGCTCTTTCGGGAGTAAGAGGAAGATCGCCTAGACTTGTTGAGGATAAAATATATGAAACAGTTGAGGCTGCTTATCATGGTCTGTTCTTAAGAAGAATTCAAGATTTAATGGAGGCATAAAATGGCAGAAATAAAAGTATTCGGATATACAGACAAACTCTCAGTTAAACCAGGAGATAAAATAGATTTTCATGTATCTGCAGATGGAACAAAAACTGTGAACGCACAATTAGTAAGATTAATTCACGGAGATGAACATCCTAATGGACCTGGATATAACGATGAAGCAGTGGATTGTAAACTAAATGGAGTTTGGAATGTAAAAAAACAATTTACTCAACTTGGTTCATTTTTAAAAGTTGAAGATCCAAATAATCACCTTGCTATCGATGGAGATTTTACTGTTTTTGGATATATCAACCCATCAACACCTCATACTGGGGCTCATCAGTGGATATTTTGCAGATGGAATAATAAAACAAATGAAGGTTATGGAATCGGTATTAATAAAGATGGCCATTTAGAATTAGTAGTTGGTGATGGAAAAGAAGTTGACTATTTAGTTTCTGAATTACCAATAGTTAAAAAGATTTGGTATTTTGTGGCTGCAACATTCAATTATAAGACTAAAGAAGCAACCTTATATCAAGAGGGAGTAGTTAATCGCTATAATTCATTACTTGGAAAAGTTGTACCTTACGACTACAGGTCTCACACAAAAACAACTTTTAGATTTAAACAAAAAAATAATCCTAAAACACCTTTTATAATTGCAGGAGCAATAGATAATCATGAATTGAGAGGTGATTTTGTCTCTGGAACTTTTGCAGGAAAAGTAGATAGACATGGTGTTTGCAATAAAGTTTTATCAAAAGATGAATTAGACAAAATGAAACTTGGTGAAATGCCACCAAAAGAAAGCATTGCCGCTTATTGGGATACTACTGAAGGATATAATGAAAATGGTATCAGCAATACTGTTATAGATATTGGTCCTAATAAATTAAATTCAATCGGATACAATCATCCTGTTAGGGCAATGACTGGTTGGAATTGGTCTGGGAAAAATGACTGTTTTAGACTAGCTCCTAAAGAGTATGGAGGGGTTGATTTTCATCCTGACTCAATTACTGATGCGAAGTGGGATGTTACAAATTCATTAATAATACCAGATAATTTAAAGAGTGGTGCGTATGCAATGAGATTAAAAGCTGGCACAAATGGAAGTCAACTTAGTGAAGAATATATTGTATTCTTTGTAAGAGCAAAAGTTCCAAAAGCAAAAATATGTTTTTTATTTCCAACAGCAAGTTACCTTGCCTATGCTAATGAAAAACTAAGTTTTGAAGCTCAAATAATTCAACCAATGACAGGTCAACCACCAACTATTACTGATATAGATGTTGAACAATATAAAAATCCAGAGTTTGGTTTATCAACGTATGATAGTTACGCGGATGGAGGTGGAGTATGTTTTACTTCATATCGAAGACCAATTGTAAATATGAGGCCAAAGTATAGAACTTCAGGAATGGGTATTACCTGGCAGTTTCCAGCTGATTTATCAATAATTGGTTGGTTAGAACATCATTATAAAGATGAATATGAAATTCTTACAGATGAAGATGTTCATTTGGAAGGGATTGATGCGTTAAAGCCTTACAATTGCGTAATATCTGGAACTCATCCTGAATACACTTCTGAAAAAATGCTAGATGCTTTTGAAGATTATGTGGCAGAAGGAGGAAGATTTATTTACATGGGTGGTAATGGTTTCTATTGGGTTGTAGGTCATTATGAAAATGAACCATGGTGTTTAGAAGTAAGAAAACTAGATGCTGGTATGAGAGCTTGGGCTGCTAAACCAGGAGAATATTATATGCAAACAACTGGCGAAAGAGGAGGTTTATGGAGAATGAGAGGCCGGGCTCCTCAAAAATTCTCAGGAGTAGGATTTATAGCCGAAGGTTTTGACACTGCCGAAACTTATAGGAAAATGCCTGATGCATGGCATAGAACTGTTTCTTGGATTACTGAGGGAGTTGAAGGAGAAATTTTTGGTGATCACGGATTAGCTTATGGAGGTGCAGCAGGAATAGAGTTAGATAGATATGATCTTTCTTTAGGAACTCCGCCTCACACAAAAATAGTTGCATCATCTGGTGGTCACAGTGATAATTATGTTCTTGTAACTGAGGAGCTTCTTTATGCTTACGCGGGTTTAGTTGGATCTTTAGATTATAGAATAAGAGCTGATATGACCTATTTTACAGCACCAAATGAAGGTGCAGTGTTTTGTACTGGATCAATTGGTTACGGTCAATCATTGCCATGTAATAATTTCCAAAATAATACCTCAACAATTCTTAAAAATGTTGTAAATGCATTTTCAAAAGAAAAAAAACTACCTGGTGGTCTATGGACTCTAGAGGAGAAACAGTGGAAATAAGGAAAATTAGATGACAACACTGTTAATAGTAATCATTGTTGTAATTCTTTTAGCTGCTTTGTTATTATTTTTATATGCTTAAAAAGAAATGATATGTGTGGAATAGTAGGAATTTATCTAAAATCCAAAAAATATGAGAGTTCTTTAGGGAACATGCTCTCAAATATGCTTATAAATATGGGTTCTAGAGGGCCAGATAGTGCGGGATTTGCTATTTATAAAGAAGATGAAGAGGAAAATTTCAAGTACTCACTATGCTTAAATGGCTACGATTTTGAAAAATTTAAAAAGGAAATTGTAAATAAAATTACCATTTCAAATATTGGAAAAAACTCTGATCATGTAATCATGAAATCCAAAAGTCAACCGAGTGATGTAATCGAAATACTCAATAAAAATTTTAAGGAAATTTCAATTGTTGGCTATGGTAAATCTATTGAAATATTTAAACAAGTTGGAGAACCTAAAGATGTTGTAAAAAAATTTAATCTTGTTAATTTTAGTGGCACACATGCTATTGGTCATACTAGAATGGCTACAGAAAGTGCAATTACTACTGATGGTTCTCATCCCTACTCAACTGGAGAAGATGAATGTTTAGTGCATAATGGATCATTATCTAATCATAATAACCTAAGAAGAAAATTAAAAAAAAATGGTATAAATTTTAATTCAGAAAATGATACTGAAGTTGCCGCAGGATATATTTCTAATAATTTATCAAATAAAGAAAGTTTAAAAGATACCCTTAAAAAATGTCTAAAAGATTTAGACGGATTTTATACCTTTATAACAGGCACAAGAAAAGGATTTGCAGTTTTAAGAGATGAGATTGCATGCAAGCCAGCTGTAATAGCAGAAAACGATGACTATGTAGCTATCGCATCAGAATTTCAAGCTATGGCTCATTTACCAAATGTAAACAATGCTAATATTTTTGAACCAGAACCTGGCGTAGTCTACTCGTGGGGAAATTAATGGAATTAGATTTAAAAAAACTTAAGTTAAGAGAAGTAAATAATAAATTACAAAATTTAGACCATAAACAAAATCAAAGAGACTTTACTATAACAAACCCTGAGGGAAATCACGCTATATGTGCAGGCTTAACAGAAGAAATGAATGTAACGATTAAAGGTCATGTTGGATATTATTGTGCAGGCATGAATCAAAAAGCAAAAATAACTATTGATGGAAATGTGGGAACAGGTGTTGCAGAAAATATGATGTCGGGAATAGTTCATGTTAAAGGAAATGCGTCTCAATCTGCTGGGGCTACTGCACATGGAGGATTATTAATTATAGATGGAGATGCAAGTTCAAGATGTGGGATTTCAATGAAAGGAGTAGATATAATAGTCAAAGGATCTGTTGGCCATATGTCTGGCTTTATGTCTCAATCAGGCAATTTAATTGTATGTGGAGATGCTGGGGAAGCTCTAGGAGATAGTTTATACGAAACTAATATCTATATTAAAGGTAATGTTAAATCATTAGGAGCTGATTGTGTAGAAAAAAAAATGGATAAAAATCATGTTAAAAAATTAAATAAATTTTTAAAAGAAGCTAAAATAAAAAATCTTAAAGCGAAAAATTTCAAAAGATATGGATCAGCAAGAAAATTATATAACTTTAAAATAGATAACATTGCAAATTATTAACTATGAAAAAAAATAACAAAACTCACCCAAGGCAATCCTGGACATTTGATGAGTATACTAATTCAGAAATAAGAAGAGCGGCATCTACTGGGATATATGATATTAGAGGTGGAGGATCAAAAAGAAAACTTCCCCACTTTGATGATTTACTTTTTTTAGGAGCCTCAATGTCAAGATATCCTTTAGAAGGCTATAGAGAAAAATGTACCACAAATGTTACTTTAGGTACTCGATATGCAAAAAAACCTTTAAGGCTCGACATACCTATCACAATAGCAGGAATGAGTTTTGGTGCTTTGTCTGGACCAGCTAAAGAAGCATTGGGAAGAGGTGCAAGTGCAGCTGGTACCTCAACTACTACTGGTGATGGAGGTATGACACCAGAGGAAAGAGGTCAGTCTAAATACTTAGTTTATCAGCTTCTTCCATCTAGATATGGGATGAATCCTAATGACTTGAGAAAAGCAGACGCTATTGAAGTGGTTATTGGACAAGGAGCAAAACCAGGAGGTGGTGGAATGTTATTAGGTCAAAAAATAAATGATCGAGTAGCAAAAATGAGAACATTGCCTAAGGGAGTTGACCAAAGATCTGCTTGTAGACATCCTGATTGGACAGGACCAGATGATTTAAAAATAAAAATTTTAGAGTTAAGAGAAATAACTAAATGGCAAGTCCCAATATTTGTAAAAATAGCTGGAGCAAGACCTTATTACGACACAGCCTTAGCTGTTAAAGCTGGTGCTGATGTTGTTGTACTAGATGGTATGCAAGGTGGTACTGCAGCAACACAAGAAGTTTTTATTGAAAATGTTGGTCAACCAACTTTAGCTTGTGTAAGACCAGCTGTAGATGCTTTACTAGATTTAGATGTTCACCGAGATGTTCAACTTGTAATATCTGGGGGTATTAGAAATGGAGCGGATGTAGCAAAAGCTTTAGCGTTAGGTGCAGATGCAGTATCCATTGGAAGTGCTGCGATGATTGCTATTGGCGATAATGATCCAAAATGGGAAAAAGATTATAAAAAATTAGGAACTACAGCAGGTGCCTATGATGATTGGCATGAAGGAAACGATCCAGCTGGTATATCAACTCAAAATCCAAAATTAATGAAAAGATTAGATCCAATTAAAGCAGGCAGAAAACTTACAAATTTTTTAAAAGTTATGACTTTAGAAGCTCAAACACTTGCTAGAGCATGTGGAAAAAATAGTTTACATAACCTTGAACCTGAGGATTTATGTGCCTTAACAGTTGAAGCAGCAGCAATGGCTAGAGTACCTTTAGCTGGAAGTAGTTGGATACCAGGAATAAATGAAAAAAAATGATTGCTAGAAATCTTTTAAATACATAAAGTAAAGTATGCCAAAAAATTTATCTCAAATTGCTAAACAAAAAAAAATTAAATATTTTTTAATTAGTTTTGTAGATTTATTTGGTGTTTTAAGATCAAAATTAGTTCCTTCCCAAGCAATATCAGAAATGCAAAAAAATGGTGCAGGATTTGCTGGATTTGCAACTTGGCTTGATATGACACCAGCTGATAGTGATATGTTTGGTGTACCCGACCCAAATAGCTTGATTCAATTACCCTGGAATAAAGAAATAGGTTGGTTGGCTTCAGATTTATATATGAATGGCAAACCAGTTAAAGCCTCACCAAGAATAATGTTGAAAGAACAAATTAAAAAACTATCTCAAAAAAAACTTCAGATGAAATCAGGTGTCGAATGTGAATATTTTTTAATTTCAGAGGATGGTTCTAAAATTGCAGATTCAAGAGATATTCAATCAAAACCTTGTTATGATCAATCAGCTCTAATGAGACGTTATGATTTAATTAAAGAAATTTGTAACAGCATGATTGAACTTGGATGGAAGCCTTATCAAAATGATCATGAGGATGCTAATGGTCAATTTGAAATGAATTGGGATTATTCAGATAGTTTAGTAACTGCAGATAGACATGTATTCTTTAAATTTATGGTCAAGAGTTTGGCTGAAAAACATGGTTTAAGAGCTACATTTATGCCTAAACCTTTTCATAACCTAACCGGAAATGGATGTCATGCTCATGTTTCTGTTTGGAATGGTAAAAATAATAAGTTTTTAGATAACAAAAATAATCTAGGATTAAGCAAACTTGCATATAATTTTTTGGGTGGAATTATGAATAATGCACAAGCCTTATCAGCTTTTTTTAACCCAACAATAAATAGTTATAGAAGAATTAATGCGCCTCCAACTAAATCTGGAGCGACTTGGTCACCAAGTAGTATTTCATATACAGGTAATAATAGAACTCATATGATTAGAATACCAGACCAAGGAAGATTTGAACTTAGACTAATGGATGGTTCAGCAAACCCATATTTACTTCAAGCAGGTATAATCGCAGCTGGTTTAGAGGGAATAAATAAAAAATTAAATCCAGGAAAGCCATTACACTGCAATATGTATACTGACTATAAGAAATATCCTAAGCTTAAAAAACTTCCCAACGATGTTGGACAAGCAATTAAACTTTTAGAAAATAGTAAATCTTTAAATAATGCTTTTGGTAAAGATGTTATTAAAAGTTATGTTAAATTAAAAAATTCAGAAATTAAAGATTTTAAAAGGAAAGAAACTTTCAATAAAAAACGACCTGTTACAATGTGGGAGAGAAATAATACCTTAGATTGCTAATACATGACTATAATTTCAAATGGTCATTTATGGAAATATTCAGAGTTTTTAGAAAATAAAAAATTTTCATTTGATAAAAACAAAATTTTAAATTTACTATCAAAAAAAGACATTGAAGAAGCTTACTCTAGCATCTCTAATTGGAAAAATTACTCTCCAACACCTTTAATTGAGCTACATAAACTCTCAAAAGAACTAAATTTAAATAAAATTTTTTACAAGGATGAAAGTAAGAGATTTGATCTTAAATCGTTCAAAGCTTTAGGTGGTGCATATGCTGTGGAAAAAATTAGTAAAGGAAATAAAGATATTGTGGTTGCTACGGCTACAGCAGGGAATCATGGTAGATCTGTTGCATGGGGTGCTAGAAGACTTAATTTAAAATGTAAAATTTTTATTAGTGAATTTGTTAGTGATTCAAGAGGAAAAGCTATGACTAATTTGGGTGCTGATGTAATTAAAGTCAAAGGTAATTATGAAAAATCCTTAATTGAGTGTATTAAGCAATCAACCGAAAATAATTGGCAAATAGTTCAAGACGTTGCATGGAAAGATTATACGATTGTTCCAAAATTAACTATGGCGGGTTATGCCACTATGATGAAGGAAATAGCTGATCAAATTAAAAGAGATCAAATTACACATATTATATTACAAGCTGGAGTTGGTGGTATGGCAGCTGCCATGATTGCAGGTATTGCAGGATATTTGGATAATGTGCCAATAACTATGGTTGTTGAACCAGATAGTGCAGCATGCGTTTTAGAAAGTATTAAAACAGGTAAAATAGAAAAGATAGATATTAAAAGAGAAAGCTTAATGGGTGGTATGTCTTGTGGTGAAGTGTCATTGGTTCCATGGCAAATTATAAAAAACTCAGTTAAATATTGTATTAGCCTACCTGATGATGATATTGGAAAAACTATGAAATTACTTGGAAATGCAAGTTTAAGTAATGAGTCTATTATCGCTGGTGAGAATTCAGCACCAGGTATAATAAGTTTAATTGCAAGTTGTGAAAATGAAAAAATAAAAGAAAAGCTTAAATTAACTAAAGATTCCAATATTTTGCTAATTGGTTGTGAAGGAGATACAGATGAAGAAATGTATCAAAAACTAATAAATCAGTAAAAAAATATTTAAATGAAAAAAATTTTAAAAAAAAAGATTGATAACTTAGATTTTTATAAAATTTTTAAGCCAGAATTAACTCCCAAAAAAATGTTAGAATTGGGTGTTTTTGGGGGTTCCTACTTTGGATTAAATGTAAAGGAATATCCTAAATCATGGTTTAAAAATGCTAAAATAAGTAAAACTTTTGATGTAAATTTAAATAGATTCAGAGTTGTCTCAGGTCTATCAAGAGAACATTGGATAAAAAAAGGATGGATTTTTAAAGAAGATCCACTTGGTTGGTTTCAGTGGTATTGTAGATTTACTAATGGAAGAAGAATTCCTAGCATGGATGAAATTCAAATTAAAAGATGGAAAAATTTTAGAAGACATGTTTTGGCAATTGAAAAAAATTGTGAAAAAGGTGATCTTAGTTGCAGAAAAAGACAGAGACAAGCAATATTACAATGGGCCTACAATCCTTATAGATAAAAAAAATAACAATTCATTTTATTGTTTTAAAGTCTATTCCATATTCTGATCTTGGACCTTTTCTTAATCCAAATGGTCCAGATATAAATAATGTTAAAGGTCTTGTCCCTGGATTCAAATCAACCCTATGTAAATTGTTTGCTGATCTAAAACCTATATATCCTGGTGGTCTCCAATATCTACCCGTTTTCAAAGTTTCCCAATATCCTCCTCTTAATATAATTGTAATATAAGGAAAAGTGTGGTTATGAACTCCATCTCCATGATCATCAGCTAACATTTCGTGAATCAATATATTAAATGGAAACCATTTGGGACGATGTCTTAAAAGAATGTAATATCTATTCATCCATGGCTTTGCTAAATCATATCTTGGATGTGATGGGCCTCTGTCTAAAACAACTTTTTTACGACCTAATTTTTCTAATAATTTCAGAAACATTAATTTAATCTTATTATAGCGTTATCTTTTACCACAAATAAATCTTTATCTAAAACTATTGGACGAGATATTTTTTCACTATCAATTTTAAGTGCAGATTTTGTTTTTCCACTAGCTATATCAATAACAAGTATACGTCCATTATTTGTTGATAGATAAATATTATTTAAACCCATTATAAAACCTGTTGGTTTAATTTTTATTCTTTTCTTAGGTTTAAAATTTTTAAAAATATCTGTAACTCTAATAATATTTCCACTTTTTTTTTCTATAACTACTAAATATCCCTCTATAGAAGCAGTAAATAAATAGTTACCAACCAAAGTTGGCCTTAGATTTGAATTAACTTTATTTTCCCAGTTAAAGCTTCCTGATCCAAGATCAACTGAGAATAATTGATTTTTATTATTAGAAAAAAATAAACTAGTAGAATCAGTTATGATATCTGAAGTTTCTAAAGAAAAAGCTGCCTCATATATCAAGCTACTTTGCGTTGGTAATTGCCATAAAAGTTCACCTTTTTTAATATTTACAGCGCTTATGTCTCCAATTGAGTTATTAAAATAAATTATGCCATTAACAATTATCATTGATAATTTTTTTTGAGATCTAATTAATGAATTTTCAGTTCTAATATTCCATAATTCTTTACCGTCTTTAATTGAAAAACATCGTAAAGTATTTGAATAATCAATTATAAAAAACTTATCTTCATATATTTTAATTTGAGAATTGAATGGTGCCAAATTTTTTTTAGACCAAATCAAATTGCCAGTCTGTAAATCTAACATATAATATTTTGCAATATTGTCTGCAACAATTAGAGCTTTTCCATTATTAGCAAATTGCATAATGGGTTTAAGTTTTTTCTCAGATTTAGAATAATAATTTTTTTTCCATATTAATTTTGATCTATGATTAAATTGAATTATTGAACCTTTGTTATCAAAAAATATCAAATTTTTCTTATTAAAAGAAACTGTTGGTTCATATTGATAAAAATTTTCAATCCTAGAAAATTTATATCTTGAAGATTTTTTTAATTTTCCATCATAATCTAGTCTTCCATCATTATTATAATAATTTCTAATAGCTAAATTATTGTTAACGTTTTTATCTAACTTTATTATTAGATTAGAATTTAACTCTTGTGACAAAGACTCTTCTGTAACAAAAATTTTTTTAAAATTTGAACTTTTTTCTTCTGAAATATTTTGAGAGGCTGACCAAAATTTAGAATTTTGATTGAAAGAACAACTAGTTACAATTATAAAAAAAATAAAAAAACAAATTATTTTATTCACTTAAATCTCTATTTAATCTTTTTTGTGCTTCAGTTTTTAAATCTTGATTGGCAATTTCTAAACTAATTATTTGATTAAAAAACTCTTTTGACTTTTGTTTTTCATTTTTTGAATAAAAATATTCTGCCATTAAATATAATGCATGAGATTTCCAAATACTATCTGAATTTATTATTGGATTTAAAATCTCCATAAGTTGATTTTCCGAACTATTGTCTGCATTAAAAAGAGCTTTTTTATAAATAATCAAATTCTTTATTTCTTTATCTAAAGATATTTCATCTATGACTATATCGAACAATTCATTTACTTTTGATTGTTCTTTAATCAATAAATTGTCTATGATGAAATATAAAGATAAAGGTGAGTAAGTTGAATCTTTTTTATTTATAAGTTCGATTAAACCATTTTTTGTTAACTCTTTATTTTTTTCAGAATAATCAATTATAAGAGAATTATATTTATCTGATATTTCTGTTTTTTTTTTATCTTTATATTCATTGTAAGCAAAAAAACTTATTAAAAATATTATAATAATAACTATAAAAGAAATTATTGATTTTTTATTTTTAAGAATAAAATTTTTTATTCTTTCATTTCTAGTATTCTTATTTATTATTGCTATTTCTTCATCCATAACTAAATCATATTACGAAGAACATACTGAAGTATTCCTCCGTTTTTATAATATTCTAACTCATTTTTAGTATCTATTCTGCACAATGTTTTGATAATTTTAATTTCCCCAGAGAAATATTTAATTTCTAATTTAACTGTATCAGATGGGTCTATGCCTTTTTCAATATCAATAACACTTATTAATTCTGAACCTTTAAGATTTAAACTTTTTCTATTAATATTATCATTAAATTGAAGAGGTAATATTCCCATCCCAATTAAATTTGACCTATGAATTCTCTCAAAACTTTCAGCGATAACTGCTTTAACACCTAATAATTTGGTTCCTTTAGCTGCCCAGTCTCTTGAAGAACCTGTGCCATATTCTTTACCTCCTATCACTACTAGATCAGTGCCTCTTTTTTTATATTCAACAACTGCATCATAAACTGGCATGACTTTTCCTTCTGGGTATAATTTTGTAAATCCACCTTCAGTTCCTGGAGCCATTTCATTTCTTATTCTTATATTTGCAAATGTACCTCTCATCATAACTTCATGATTGCCTCTTCTAGATCCATAAGAATTATAATCTTTAGGTAAAATTTGATAATTCATAAAATATTCTCCTGTAGGACTTTCTTTTTGAATATTTCCTGCTGGGGAAATATGATCTGTTGTTATCATGTCCCCTAATATCAATAAAGGTCTTGCATCATTTATAGGTTTAAAACCTTCAGGTTTATCAGATAAATTTTCAAAGAAAGGAGGTTTTTTTACATAAGTAGAATTTTCATCCCAATTATAAATACTACTTTTTTTAGTTTTAATTTCTTGCCATTGTTTTGGACCTTCAGAAACATTTGAATATCTTTTTATAAACATATTCGCATTTAAGGAAGATTTTAATTTTTCTTCTATTTCTTTATTTGAGGGCCAAATATCTTTTAAATAAATATCTCTACCATTTTTATCTTTACCAAGAGAATTTTGATAAAGATCAAAAGCCATATGTCCAGCTAAAGCATAAGCAACAACTAGTGGTGGCGATGCTAAATAATTTGCTTTAATATGTGGTGAAATTCTTCCTTCAAAATTTCTATTTCCTGACAAGACCGATACAGCATAAATATTTTCTTTCTGAATAGCTTTAATAATATCGTTTGCCAATGGTCCTGAATTTCCTATACATGTGGTGCAACCATAGCCAACTAAATTAAAACCTAATTTGTCTAAATATTTACTTAATCCAGCTTTTTCTAAATAATCTGTAACAACTTGAGATCCAGGAGCTAAAGATGTTTTTACCCAAGGTTTAACTTCAAGCCCTAATTCAACTGCTTTTTTTGCTAATAATCCTGCTCCAATAAGTACATTCGGATTAGATGTATTAGTACAAGAAGTTATTGCGGCAATTAAAATAGAACCATCTTTTATTTCATAATCAGTATTAGATACTTTTGCAGTAGAAAAATTATTTTTATTTGTAATTTCAGTAAAATTTTTTTTAAAATTTTTAGAGGCATCAGTTAGTAATACTTTATCTTGTGGTCTTTTAGGACCTGATATCGTAGGAACAAGTGTTGACATATCTAAGCTTACTGTATCAGTAAATTCAATATCATCACTTACCCATAAACCTTGAGCTTTTGCATATTCCTCTACTATTTTGACTGTTGAAGCATCTCGTCCTGAAAATTTTAAATATTTCAAAGTTTCTTCATCTATTGGAAAAAAACCACAAGTAGCGCCATATTCAGGTGCCATATTAGCAATTGTTGCACGATCAGCTAATGTCAAATTTTTTATTCCTTCCCCATAAAACTCTACAAATTTTCCCACTACACCTTTGTCTCTTAATATTTTTACAACTGTTAAAACTAAATCAGTTGCTGTAGTTCCTTCTGGCATCTTATTTTTTATTTCAAATCCAATAACTTCTGGTATTAACATTGAAATAGGTTGGCCCAACATGCCAGCTTCTGCTTCTATGCCTCCAACACCCCATCCTAAAACAGACAAACCATTAACCATTGTAGTATGACTATCTGTCCCGACTAAAGTATCTGGAAAAAGATATTTATTGCCTTCAAATTCTTCACTCCAAACAACTTTTGATAAATACTCTAAGTTAACTTGATGACAAATGCCTGTTCCAGGAGGAACTATTCTAAAATTATTGAACGCTTGTTGACCCCATTTTAAAAAAGAATATCTTTCACCATTTCTATTAAATTCAATTTCAACATTTTTATCAAATGAGTCAGGTTTTGCAGATTGATCTACTTGGACTGAGTGATCAATTACAAGATCAACAGCTGACAAAGGATTTACAGTATTAGGATCCTTATTTTTATCTTTTATAGCTTCACGCATTGCTGCCAAATCTGCTACTGCAGGTATTCCCGTATAATCTTGCAATAAAACTCTTGCGGGTCTGTAGGCAATCTCAGTTTTAGATTTCTTTTCTTTAAGCCAATTTTTTATTGACTCTATTTGATTTTGGGTAACTGACAAACCATCTTCATATCTAAGTAAATTTTCTAAAAGAACTTTAAGAGATTTGGGCAATTTAGAAATCCCATCAAGACCATTTTTTTCTGCTATTTTTAATGAATAGATTTTATAACTTATTTCATTTATTTTTAACTCTGTGAGAGATTTAAAAGAGTTTTTTTTACCAGGTTTCATATCTTATATATAAAATGTAATTATGCTCAAAAGAAGAAGCACTGACATAACATAATTAAAGTACTTAATAAATTTATCATTTGTCGCAAATTTCCTTAAGAATTTTCCAATAAAAGTCCATAAAGTGATGCTTGTTGATGAAAATAAAAAAGCTAGCACAACTACTTGAGTCGCATAATTAATATAATTTTCACCTAACTCAACATAATTTGAAACAACAATTATAGCTACTGATACACCTTTAGGATTTAAATATTGAAAAAGAAACGTTTCAATAAATTTAACTGGATTTTCTTTTTTAATTGTTTCTGATCCTCTAGAAAAAGCAATCTTATAGGCTAAATATAATAAAAATAAAGTTCCAAGATATTTAATCACTACTTGTATTATTGGAAATAATTTAAATACATTAAT
>CACEIY010000003.1 GCA_902559635.1 uncultured Pelagibacteraceae bacterium
AAGATGGGTTATAATGTTACTGCAGTTACTGGAAAAGACTCTAAAGCTGACTATTTAAAATCCTTAGGTGCTAAAACTGTTGTAAATCGTGCTGAATTTGACAAGGATCCTAGACTTATTGATAAAGGGTTATGGGATGGAGTTGTAGATACTGTCGGTGGAAGGATATTAGCTAACGCTATAGTACAAACAAATTCGAATGGAATTATAGCAGTTTGTGGCAATGCAAATACTAATGAGCTTAATACGAATGTAATTCCATTTATGTTAAGAGGCATAAAAATGTGGGGAATAGACTCTGCAAACTGCAGTATTAAGAGAAGAGAATTTATTTGGAGTGAGGCAGCAAACCTGATAGATTTTAATTTATTAGAAAAATCTATTCAAACAGTCAGTTTAGAAGAATTAATTGAAATTTATCCTAAAATATTAAAAGGTGAAATTTCAGGAAGAGTTTTAGTAGATTTAAATAAATAATGGATTGGGATAAATTAAAGATATTTCATGCAGTTGCTGAAGCAGGAAGCTTTACTAATGCTACTGTTAATTTAAACCTTAGCCAATCAGCTATAAGCAGACAAATTCAATCTCTAGAACAAGATTTAAAAGTTCAATTATTCGAAAGACACGCTCGAGGCTTAACCCTCACAGAAAATGGTGAATATGTATTTAAAACAGCCCATGAAGTCATCTCAAAATTAAAAGAGGTAGAAACATCTTTAGGAGATCAAAAAAATAAACCTACTGGAAAACTAACAATTACAACTGTTCGAAGCTTTGGAACTCATTGGTTAACTCCAAGAATTCAAGAATTTATGCGTCTAAATCCCGAAATAGATATCGAACTAGTTTTTGATGATAAAGAGTTGGATTTAAGCACAAGACAAGCTGATATAGGTATTTTTATGAGAAGACCTAAGCAATTAAACTATATTCAAAAAAAGTTGGTAGATATAAAGTATCATATATATGGATCTAATAAATATTTAGAAAAGTATGGAATGCCGAAAACTGTAGGTGATTTAAATAAACATCAATTTATATCATTTGGAAAAGGCGCACCTTCACCAGTTTATAATCCTGATTGGGCATTAAAACTGGGCATGCATGATGGAAAAAAAAGAAAGTCTATTATGAAGGTTAATAGCGTAATGGGATTATTATTAGCTGTTGAGTCAGGAGTAGGTCTAGCAGCTTTACCTGACTATTTAGTAAGTAATTCAAATAATGTTATTAAAGTATTACCTAAGTCTGAAGGTCCTATTACAGAAGCCCATTTTGTATACCCACAATCATTAAAAAATACAGCTAGAGTTCAAGCATTTAGGAACTTTTTATTCAGTAAAATAGGCGACTGGAAAGCCTAAACCCCTTAAAACAAGAAAAATCAACACAACTTTAAGGTGCGACATTAGTGCGATTGATAATCATTCGCAATGATAATAGTTATCATTCTCAATAAATTATGCGGAAGAATATGGAGAAATAATGAAAAAAATATCAATTTTGACATTGATTACATCTTTATTTGTAACAACTTTTGTTGTTGCAAACGAGGTAAATGTTTTTAACGCAAGACATTATAAAGCAGACTCTGAGCTTTATTCCAAATTCACAAATATGACTGGAATTAAAGTTAATCTGATAAATGGAAAATCAGGTGCTTTAGAAAAAAGAATAATTGAAGAGGGAGCTGATTCTTCTGCAGATCTTTATATCACTGCTGACGCTGGAAGATGTGGTGCTATGGATAAAAAAGGTCATCTTCAAGGTGGTTTAACATCTGCAGCTATAAAAGCTGCCGTTCCAAAAAGCTTTAGAACAAGTAAATGGGTTGGAATAGCTAAAAGAGCTAGAATAATTTATTATTCACCCGAAAGAGTTACTGGTGCTGAATTATCAGGAATGACTTATGAAGGTCTAGCCGATCCTAAGTGGAAAGGAAGATTAGTAATAAGAAAATCTAGTAACATATATAATAAATCTCTTGTAGCTTCATTAATTGAAAATAATGGAAAAAAAGCTACAGCTGAATGGGCAAAAGGAGTTGTAGCAAATATGGCTAGAGACTCTAAAGGAAATGATAGAGCTCAAATTATGGCAGTAGCTGCTGGAGAAGCTGATATTGCTGTTGCTAATACTTATTACTTGGCTCTAATGTTATCTGGTAAAAAAGGTGCAGAGCAACAAGAAGCTGCTAAAAAAGTTAAAGCTTTCTTCCCTAATCAGAATGATAGAGGAACGCACATGAATGTTAGTTGTGCAGCTTTAGTTAAAGGAGCGCCTAACAAAGTTAATGCCGTTAAACTTGTAGAGTTTTTATTAACTCCACAATCTCAAGAGCATTTTACAAACAATACTTTTGAGTTTCCTATGATTGATGGTGTTTCACCAAGTCCATTAGTAGTGAACAACTTAGGATTAGACTTCAAACAAGATATGAAAACTAAGTTATCTTCTTATGGAAAAAACCAAGCTACAGCATTAGAAGTAATGACAGCTGCTGGTTGGAAGTAATAAATAAGTGAAAACTAAAAAAAAATTTATTTCTGATATTGATTTAAATAAATCTTCCAAAGCATGTTCCCCATGTAAACTGGAGTGTGAAAAAATTGATAAAAGAATAAATCAAAGAAAAATGTCTCAAATTAAAACTAAGGAGGTTCCGCATATCCTAAAAGTATTTAATTTTTGATTTTCTTAAATAGTGTCCGAAGCAAATGGGGATTTACTTCGGACACTTTACTTTTTTCATGTTTATAAGGCGGATTATAATATGAAATTTAATAGCTGGTATCTTTCATCTTTATTAATTTCTTTAATCGTATTAATTCCAATTATTACCGTATTTACAAGTTTTTTTGAAAACACATCTAATTATTATGAAATTTTAAAAAATACTTTTTTAATGGAGTATATATTTAATTCATTTATTTTATTATTATTTGTATTATTACTAACATTCCTAATAGGCACTGGAACCGCATATCTAGTTTCTTTTTATAAATTTCCAGGAAGTAATTTTTTCAAATGGGCATTAATATTATCATTTGCAGTGCCACCTTATATTTACGCTTATTCCTTAACAGCCTTTTTTGAAAATTATGGTACTGCGTTTACTATTTTAAAAAATTTATTTGGTGATGCAAATTATAATAAGAGTATACCCAAATTTGATGGTGTGTTCGGTGCAATAATATCAATTACTTTTTCCTTATATGCTTACGTTTATATTCTTACTAGAGCATCATTTTTATACCAGTCACAGAATTTGATCGATTTAGGTAGAAATCTTGGCTTTTCTAAATTTAAATCGTTTTATAAAATAATATTACCTAGCGCTCGACCAGCTATAGTCGCTGGATTATCATTAGTTGCAATGGAAACTTTAGCTGAGTTTGGAGCAGTTGATTTTTTTTCAATAAATACTTTAACTACAGGCATTTATAATTCATGGATAACATTTGATGATTTAGCTTTTGCTAATCGAATATCTTTTTTCTTACTATTGTTTATTTTTTCGTTATTTATATTAGAAAATTTCTCTAGACGAAAAGCAAAATATCATTTTAATTCTAGAGAAGGATTGAAGCAAAAAGAAAAATTTAAACTTTCTGGTTTTAAATCCTTCTTAGCATTTTTGTTTTGTTTTTTTATATTTTTTATGAGTTTCTTATTTCCATTATGTCAAATGTTATACTGGACAATATTGTTCCCAGAGAATTTGCAAGATTTAAAAGTAATAAATCTTTTATTAAATACTATTTACCTGGTAGCGTTATCTAGTTTAATTTTAATAACATTTTCTTTAATTTCTAATTATGGTAATAGAGTTTCAAATAATAAAACTCTAAATTATTTATCTACATTATCAATTTCAGGTTATGCAATTCCAGGAGTAATTTTAGCAATAGCTTTTATTACTTTTATAGCATGGTTTGATGATAATATAATCAAGTCTTTAGGTTTTTTATCTATAAAAAAATTATTCATAGGCTCAATTCTTGGATTGGTTTTGGTTTATTTTATAAGATTTTATTCTTTAGCTTTTAATGGAATAAAATCTGGATATGAAAAAATTAATATTTCAGTGGATGAGAGTGCTTACTTACTTGGTTACTCTAAAAGAAAAACATTTATGAATATTCACATTCCATTTTTAAGAAATTCTCTTTTATTTATCATAATCTTGATTTCATTAGAAATTATAAGAGAATTGCCTATAACTTTAATCTTAAGACCTTTTAATTTCGAAACTTTTGCTACTACAGCCTATATATCTGCTTCTGAGGACTTGTTAGAAGCTGCAGCTGTACCATCATTATTTTTAATTTTGATTGCAAGTTTGTTTATTATGATTACATCAAAGTATATTCTAAGAGAAAAATATGAATAAAAATTTTTTTGAAGTAAAAAATGTTGATTTTAATGTTGATGGTAAAGTTAAAGTAAGAAATGTATCTTTTTCGATCAAAAATGAAGGAGATGTAATATGCCTTTTAGGTCCATCTGGCATTGGAAAAACTACTATATTAAGAACAATTGCAGGATTGGAAAAAATAAATAATGGTTCAATAGAATTAAAAGGTAAAATTCTATCATCTTCTAAAAAAAATGAAGAACCAGAAGACAGAAACATATCTCTTGCTTTTCAAGAAAACAGTTTATTTCCACATTATACAGTTGAAGAAAATATATTATTAGGTTCTGAAAGAAATAAAGGAAAAAAAAATAAAAAAATTAGTTTTAAAGAAATAGTGGGTTTATTGGATATTTCTCAAATATTAAGTAAATATCCCCATCAGATTAGTGCAGGCGAAGCCCAGAGAGCTTCTCTTGCAAGATCTTTAATAACTCAGCCTGACCTTTTGCTATTAGATGAACCTTTATCAAATGTTGATCAAAGTTTTAAGGAAGAAATTCAGGTAAGATTAAAAAAAATATTAAATAAATTAAAAATTTCCACAATAATTGTTACACATGATTCTTATGAAGCATTTTATTTAGGCTCAAAATGTGGAATAATTTTAGATCAAGAGCTCAAGCAATTTGATGATCCTTATAAAGTTTATCATTTTCCAAATTCAGTTGAAGTTGTTAATTTTTTAAATAGAGGAATATTAATTCCTGCCAAAGTAACTGGAGAAAATTCATTAGAGAACGAAGATTTAGGTACAATAAAAGGAAATTTTATAAAAAATTATCCAAGAGGATCTAATGTAAAATTATTAATTCAGCCAGAAGATTTAGAACATGATGACAAAAGCAATTTAAAACTTGAAGTAGTTGATAGAAAATTTAGGGGTACAAATTTTATCTATACACTTAAAGCTCCTAGTAATACTTTAATTCCAGTTTTTGTCCATTCTCACCACATTCATCAGCATGAAGTAGATGAAAAATTTGGTATCAAAAGACCAATTCATATTGATCATATTGTTTGCTTCTAATAAAAGCTCTTAAATAAAATGAAAAGCAGTTTTAAAATTTTTTTGAAAGGAATTATTGATGTAAGTCCATTAATGATACCAGTGGTACCATTTGGTTTAATATTTGGTGTTTTAGCAATTGATATTGGATTTAGCCCTTTAGAAACAATGGGAATGTCCTTAATTATATTTGGTGGAGCCTCTCAAATAGTTCTTTTACAATTATTTTCTGGAGGAGCTTCTTCTTTAGTTATTATTAGTTCAGTTGGGGCAGTGAATTCAAGACATTTACTTTATGGAGCTGTAGTTTCCGAGCACTTATCAGATTTAAAATTGATTTGGAAAATAATTATTTCTTATTTTTTAATTGATCAGGCATTTGCAATATCAAATGAATATTTAAAGAAAAATAAGAATAATAATAGGTACTTTCACTTAGTTGGTGGTGGAGCGACTTGTTGGGTAATTTGGCAATCAACTACTTTATTAGGAATTATATTAGGTTCTGCTATACCAGAAAAACTTGGTTTAAGTTTTGCTGTTCCCTTAACTTTTTTAGCATTGTTAGTAAATGATTTTAGGAAATTTATAAATGTAGTTGTTATAATTATTTCAGGTTTAGTGGCTACGCTGGGGTATAATTATATTCCCTTTAAGGCTTATGTAATAGTTGCTGCTTTGGTTGGATTATTTACAGCAATGATATTAACAAAAAAAATTAAAACAAAATGAGTAATTGGGCTTTAATTATATATTGTGGATTAATTACCTATCTTACTAGATTTACAATGATAGCTTTAATTAAAAAGGAAATGTTTAATGACAGGATAAGGGAAGTATTGTCCTTTGTACCTTCTGCCATATTTCCAGCTATAATTTTTCCAGCAATTTTCATAAATGATTCAGGGTCATTTCAATTAGAGGATAATCCAAAGATAATTGCAGCAATAATTGCAATGGTTATTGGTATATTTACAAGAAGTATTATTGCGACAATATTTTCAGGATTAGCATCTTATTGGTTTTTAATATTTGTTATATAAAAATTTCATGAGAAGATTTTTTATACTTATTTTTTGTATATTTGCATTTAGTGCAAACTCCTTAGAAAAGAAATCTAATTTTAATAAAGAGTTATTCAATAAAGCTCAATCAGAAGGTAAACTTGTGGTGGTAAGTTCTTGGACTAAATATTGCTCATCTTGCGCGAGTCAAATGAAAGTTTTGAATAAAGCAAAAAATGAATTTGATAATATTGAATACTTTACATTTGAAATAACAAATAAAGAAGTTGCTAAATTACTAAATGTTCAATATCAAACAACACTTTTAATTTTTAAAGATAATAAAGAAATTTATAGAAGCATTGGCGAAACAAGTAGGGAAAAAATTTATAAAGCAATAAAATCTTCAATCTAGACCTAAGCACCTAAGTTAATATTTTTAGAAACATTAAACTCAATTTCAGAAGGTTTTTTTAAATTTAAATTATTCATAATTTCAATATATTCTTCAACATTATTTACTTGTAGTCTAGGATTGAATTTTTTTTCTTTTCCAATTGTACTATTTTTTTCTCCATTATAATCATGTGCTGGATATAAAAGTGTTTCGTCAGGTAACTTTAAAAGTCTATTAAATATTGAATTGTAAGCATCTTTTGAACTTCCATTTTGAAAATCAGTTCTTCCAGTTCCATTGATAAGCAAAGTATCTCCTGAAAAAAGATAATTATTCATTAAAAAACTGTAACTATCTGATGTATGTCCCGGAGTATATATTGCTCTTATTTTTAGATTATCTAAATTAATAAACTCATCATCTTTAACTTTAATTTCTACCGCTTCAGCTGGAGTATGTTCACCCATAATTGTTGAGCACTTAGTTATATCTTTAAGTTTAGAAGCACCAGTTACATGGTCTGCATGTATATGAGTATCAATTACTTTTACTAGTTTTAAATCAAGTTCTTTAAGTAAATTAATGTATTCATTTACATTTTTTATAACAGGATCAATAATCAAAGCTTCTCTGCCTTGTCCAGAAGAAATCAAATAGGTATACGTAGAAGATTTTGTATCGAATAATTGTTTAAAAATCATTTTTACATAATAACACATACATTATAACATTTAAGAACAATTTGACCCATTGATATAGTATTTTAGAATATTATTTTTCTAAATAATATGAATAAAATTATTACTGTTTTAATTATAATATTCTTAACTTCATTTGCTTACGCAGATGAAAATATGAAAATTGGTTCTAAAGGTAATTTAAGTGAAGTAACTCGAATAATAAAAGTTATTATGTATGATAATTATTATGAACCAAGTTCTTTTCAAATAAAGGAAGGTGAAACAATAAAGTTTGAAGTAAAAAATGCAGGTAAATTAGTCCATGAATTTAATATTGCAAACAAAATGATGCACATGAAACATCAGCCGGAGATGGAAATGATGGTTGAAAACGAAATTCTTTTTGCTGACTTTATTGATTATGATAAAATGAAAAAAATGGCAAAGATTGATAAATCTATGGGCCACTCACATAATAATAGCGTTTTATTAGAACCAAATCAGAAAGCAGATATTATTTGGAAATTTGATAATGCAATTAATATTGAAATTGCATGTAATGTTCCTGGACATTATCAAGCTGGAATGATTGCTAAGGCTAATATAAATTAATTTAATGGAAAACAGTGCTAATACTAACTTTGATTGGTTTTGTGTACGCACTTGGACAACAAGTGCAAAAAATACTGGGTGGTGTTTATTTGGATGCGCAATTGGTGACTTTGGAACAATTTTATTTTTTCAATTAACCAAAATTCCATTTCCAGTTTTAGCAATAATGATTTTAGCAATTATAAATGGTTTAGTTACCAGTATTATTCTCGAAACGTTTATTTTAATGAAACAAAATCTTGATTTTTCAAAAGCTTTTAAAACAGCAATGGGAATGAGTTTTATTTCTATGATTAGTATGGAGATCACAATGAATCTAACAGATTATTTTTTAACTGGGGGAGCTATTTTAACATGGTGGGTAATACCAATTATGCTCTTAGTGGGCTTTTTAACTCCTTGGCCATATAATTATTGGAGATTAAAAAAATTTGAAATCAGCTGTCATTAAAAATTGGGATAATAAAACTTGGCTTTCTTCATATGATTATATTAAGTCATTTAATAAATTTTTATCTAAAAATACTAAATTTAGGTCTAATTCAAAAATTTTAGATATTGGATGTGGCCGAGGAAAAATCATTGGAGATTTAAGTTCTCGATTAAATCTTAAAATAAAACCAATAGGAATAGATTTAGTAAATCACATTGATAAAGATAAAAGAATTAAATTCATAAAAAAAGATGCTTTATCTTTTTTTAAAGATAATAAACAAAAATTTGATTTAATTTTAATTAAACAAACAATTCATTTGTTAAGTATAAATAGTATAAAAAATTTGGTAAATGAATGTAAAAAAAATCTTAATACAGACGGGAAAATATTTATTTTTACGTTGGACCCATTTAAAAATGAAATACCGTCATTTGAATTGATGAAAAAAAAACTAAAAAGATCTCTTCAAAGAGACAAAATAATATTAAAATTTTTGTCTCAACATAATTCTAGTAAAAATTCAAAAAAATTTTTTTACAAAGTAAAAATAACAAAAAAAAAATATTTAAAAATGATTCAAAATAGATTTATATCGACCTTATTGCCTATGACAAAAAAGCAGATATCAAATGGAATTAAAGAGATAGATTTGAAATTTAACAAAATATTGAAATTTAATGATAATTTAATTTGTGTTATTTTAAAAAAAAATTAAAGTATTAATATGTCAAAATATATATCTGGTTTAATAAATTTAATAGCAAGTCTCGTTGTTTCGACATTTATTATTTATGCGATAAATTTCATTGCAGGTTTTTCAGGTGCTGATTATTCTTTTACAAATGGAGAAGTTTTTGTAATTTGGATTTTAATGGCAATTTTAGTTAATAATTGCTTTAAAAAATAAATTTTTATAAAATGGCAAATTCAGCTAAGACTGATGACATAATCTTTAATTTTTTTAAACAAATTTGTGATGAAAAGAATGATCAAAAATGTGTTCAGCTCGGTAATGATTGGATTAATTCAATGGAAAAAAATTTAAAAAATATGGAAACTAATTTAGATGAAAAAGATAAAGTTAAATACAAATTTGATATTCAAAACAATCGTAATCATTTAAATAGCCTTAAAGGTAAAAGCCCATCAGAGTGGAGAGAATATGCCACTCAGTGTATGATTGAAATAATGGATAATAAAAGATAATAATAACTTAAGGGGTGTCTTAACAGACTGAGATTAAACCCTAAGAACCTGTCCGGTAATTCAGAAAGGGATAATTATGGATAAAATCTATTTAATAAATCAATCCACGTCGCTGACGCTAGTTTTTATTATTAGTCTAATTTTTGCATTTTTAGGCCTATATCATTCGAAAAAAAAACAAGGATTAAATAGTTATTTAACAGCTAATAGAAATATTGGATTATTTTCATTAACCACAAGTTTAACTGCTTCAGCTTTGGGTGCTTGGATTTTATTTGGTCCAGTCTCAGCAGCTAGTTGGGGAGGTATAGGAGCTATTATTGGCTATTCTTTAGGAACAGCATTTCCAATGATTTTTTTAATTTATTTAGGAAAAAAAATTAGAAAAGAATTTCCTAAAGGATCATCTTTAATTGAATTCATGAGAAAGAAATTTGGAAAAAGTTTATTTAAACTTATTTTGTTAATGACTATTTTTTATATGTTTATTTTCTTATGCGCAGAAGTAACTGCCATTGCAGTTTTAATAAATTATATATCAGGAACAAAACTTTGGATTACAGCTTTAATTGTCTTACTGTCGACTTTAACTTACACTTTGTATGGTGGATTAAGAGCTTCAATATTTACAGATAATATTCAAATGATAGTAATTGGAATTTTATTATTGATTTCTCTATCATATATAATTTCTTTTACGGGGTCTCAATTTTCTTTTAATTTTATAAAACAAAAAAATCCTCATCTTTTAAGTAGCGCTTATATACCAAGTTACACTTCTGGTTTAACTTTTTTTATTGCAGTAGCTGCAACTAATTTATTTCATCAAGGTAATTGGCAACGAGTATATGCAGCAAAAAGTTTTGAAATATTAAAAAAAAGTTTGTTATTATCTTTTTTTATAATTGTTCCAATAGTTTTCTATATGGGTTTTATAGGAATGGTTGCCTTTACAATTGACTCAACTACTAGACCCGATCTTGGTTTTTTTTCTTTACTTCTTAAAGAACAAACTGAATTGTTATCTTTATTAGTAATAATACTTGGTCTAGCATTGACTATTTCAACAGTTGATACTTTGATAAATGCTATATCAAGTTTGATTATAGTAGATGGAAAAGCTACTTTTAATTTTAAAAAGAAAATAAATTATTTAAACTTTTCTAAATATATTATCGCATTATTATCAATAATATCATTCATAATTGCATCAAAAGGATACGATATTTTATATTTATTTTTATTAGCTGATTTATTCTGTTGTGCTTTTGTTTTGACAGTTTTTTATAGTTTTTATAATAAAGATGTTGATGAAAAAACTGCATATTTCTCAATTATTTTTGGATTAATTGGTGGTTTTTTGGTTTTTCCTACCCCTGATTTTTCAAAAAGTTTGTTAGTTGGTGTTTTGATGCCTAAGGAACTTTTTGCTCCTTTTATAATACAATCGCTTTTATTTTTGTCTTTTGTAATAGCAACTTTTTTACCATTTATAGTTTTAAAAATTAAAAAGTTTTAACATTACTCGATTGTATTAAAAGAATTAATAGTTATATATCTGTTTCAATGTCAGATAATCAAATATCAATTAATGGTCTTACAAAAGTTTATGATAATGGCTTTAATGCTTTAAAGAATATTAATCTAAATATAAAAAAAGGAGAAATTTTTGCAATGCTTGGACCAAACGGAGCAGGAAAAACTACCTTAATAAATATTATTTGTGGAATAGTAAAACCGTCCTCAGGAGAAGTTAAAGTTGAAGAATTTGATATCATTAGAGATTATAGAGAGACACGTTCGAGAATAGGTTTAGTTCCTCAAGAATTAACTTTAGAAGCATTTGAAACAGTTTTTAATAATGTTTCTTATTCAAGGGGTCTTTACGGAAAGAAACCAAATCCCTCACATATAGAAAAAGTTTTAAAACAGCTAAGTCTTTGGGACAAAAAAGATATAGGACTTAGACAGTTATCGGGAGGAATGAAAAGAAGAGTTTTAATTGCTAAAGCTTTATCTCATGAGCCTAGAATTTTATTTTTAGATGAACCTACTGCAGGAGTTGATGTTGAGTTAAGACAAGAGATGTGGAAAGTAGTTAAGTCACTAAGAGAAACGGGTGTAACAATTATTTTAACAACCCATTATATTGAAGAAGCAGAAGCTATAGCAGATAGAGTAGGGGTAATCAATCAAGGTGAAATTATAATTGTAGAACAAAAAAAAGAACTTTTAAAGAAAATGGGTCATAAAAAATTAACTGTTGAATTACAAGATGAAATTAAAGAAATCCCTATTTCATTGAAAAAATATAATTTAATTATTGGAGATAACAAAATGTCATTAGATTACACTTATAATATAAGTGAAAAACAAACTGGGATAACAAATCTTTTACAAGATTTGAAAGATTCAGGATTAAAATTAAAAGATCTCAAGACAGAGCAAAGTAATTTAGAAAAAATATTTGTTAGTTTAGTAAGGGAAAATAATGAAATTTAATTACTACGCTTTTAAAGCAATTTATCTTCACGAAATGGATAGGTTCAGAAGAACTTTAGGACAATCACTTTTGTCTCCTGTGATATCTACTTCATTATATTTTATAGTTTTCGGATCTGTTATTGGAGGTTATGTGCAAAATATTGATGGTATTAGTTATGGATCTTATATTGTCCCTGGTTTGTTAATGCTGACTTTATTAACTCAATCTATAAGTAATACCTCTTTTGGAATTTTTTTTCCAAAATTTAATGGAACAATTTATGAGATACTAGCAGCTCCAATATCAACTCTAGAAGTAGTTTTAGCTTTTGTAGGAGCTGGAGCAACTAAAACAGTGATTGTTGGAGTTATGATATTTATAACATCAATGTTTTTTGTTGAGGTAGAGGTAAAATATCCGTTACTAATGATTTTTTTATTATTATTAGTTTCTTTTACTTTTGCTTTATTTGGTTTTTTAATTGGATTAGTGAGTACAAATTTCGAACAAATGTCAATTATTCCTTCTTTAGTTGTTACACCAATGGTTTTTTTAGGTGGTAGCTTATATTCTTTAGATATGTTGCCAGAATTTTGGCAAATGGTAACCTATTTTAATCCGGTGGTTTATCTAATAAATGGTCTTAGATATTCTTTTTATGGTGTCTCCGATTTTAATATTTGGATAAGCATAAGTTTGATGATTTTATTTTTAATCATTTGCATAACTATGGTCTCAGTACTCTTAAAAAGAGGATATAATATAAAAACTTAATCGACTTAATTTTTAGAACTGTTCAGACTCTGTAGAACCTTCCATTGCGGTAGTAGAGCTTTTTCCACTACTTATTGTATTAGAAACAGCATCAAAATAAGATGTTCCAACTTCTCTTTGATGTTTTACACTAGTGTAACCATCTTTCTCACGTGCAAATTCTTGTTCTTGTATTTTTGAATATGCGCTCATACCTTCTTTTTTATATTTTGCCGCAAGTTCAAAAATAGCAATATTTTGAGTATGAAATCCAGCAAGAGTAATAAATTGAAATTTATAACCCATTTTACTAATTTCTTCTTGGAAAGAAGCTATTTGGGTATCAGATAAATGTTTTTTCCAATTAAAAGAAGGTGAACAATTATAAGCTAAAATTTTTCCTGGAAATTTTTCATGTATAGCATCAGCAAATTTTTTAGCTTCTTCTAGATTAGGAGTGGCTGTTTCACACCAAATTAAATCAGAATAAGGAGCATAAGCCAGACCCCTAGAGATAGCTTGTTCTATTCCTGCTTTTACATAATAAAAACCCTCTGGCGATCTTTCACCATTTAAGAATGGTTTATCGTTTTCATCATGATCATTTGTAATTAGTTTTGCGGCATTAGCATCTGTCCTCGCTAAAATAATCAAAGGAACATCAGCTATATCAGCAGCAAGTCTTGCAGCTTTTAAGTTTTTGACCATAGTTCCAGTTGGAACTAGGACTTTACCTCCCATATGACCACATTTTTTTTCACTTGCTAACTGATCTTCGAAATGCACACCAGCAGCTCCAGCTTTTATAAATTTTTTTGCAAGCTCAAATACATTTAATGGTCCTCCAAATCCTGCTTCACCATCTGCGATGATTGGTAACATATAATCAACTTTTTTTTCCTCTTTCATATCACCATCTTTTATTTCCATGTGCTGTATTTGATCTGCTCTAATTAAAGCATTGTTCATTGACTCCACAAGTTTAGGTGCACTGTCATAAGGATAAAGAGATTGATCTGGATACATTTCACCAGCACTATTTGCATCTGCTGCCACTTGCCAGCCACTTAAGTAAATTGCTTTTAAACCTGCTTTAGCATGTTGTACTGCGTGGTTTCCAGATAAAGAACCTAAAGTATTAACATAGGACTCTGTATTAAGTAATTTCCACAATTTTGTAGATTGTTGTTTACATAAAGAATATTCAATTTTTATTGAGCCTCTTAGTCTTTCCACTTCTTCTGGAGTATAATCTCTTTTAATTCCAGCAAATCTTTTTAAGTCATAAGAGACATTTTCTGCACTCATTTATAATTCCTTATTTTAGTTATTTTTTTAGAAAATTGATTAGTTGAACGAATTAGTTGTTGTCGTTAAGAGTCTCAACAAGGTCTTTCATTCCACTTGAACCCCAATCACAATGATCATCTCTCATATAAATTCCTCTCCTATTATGTCTAGCTAGATCTTCATGATTTATGATTTGAGCCTCATTTTCTTGATTTTTTATTTTTTCGTCCATGTAAATTATATAATTTACAGGATTTACAAAATCTATTAAAAAGTTTAAAAACCTTGTAAATTAAAGAAAAAAATTGTAAAAATAAATTTACAAAATTTACTAATAGAAAATATGAGTCAATTAGATTTAAAAATAGGTCCAAAAATCAAGGCTTTTCGAAGACAACTAGGACTTCAAGCCAATAAGCTTGCCGAAGACTTGGGCATATCTCCTAGTTATTTAAACCTCATAGAAGGAGGTAAAAGAAAAATTGATGGAGATCTTTTGCTTAGAATTTGTGAAAAGTTAAATATAGAGCTTTCTCAATTAACTTCAAAAACAGATATTAACTTAGAAAATACATTATCGGAAATTTTAGACGATAAACTTTTTGAAGATTTAGATATTTTAGGGCCGGAGGTAAAAGATCTTGTAGGTACTAATCCAAAAATAGGAAAAGCAATCGTAAGATTAGGAGATATTTTAAAAAAAAAAGATCACGAATTAGTTAATAAAATTGAAAAGATGTCAGGTAAAATTGTTGATAATAGAAAAAACTCTTTTCCAGGAGAAGTTATTTCTGATTTTCTTCAAGAAAATAAAAATTATTTTCCAAAACTTGAAGAGTTTGCAAATAAAGTTTTTGATAAAGTACAAAAAAATAATCGAACAAGATACATTGCTCTTTGTGATTATTTAAAGATAGAATATGGTATAACAGTAAAGGATGTAATTCCTGAAGAAGATAAACCTTTTTCAAAAATTTTTTATAAAAATAAAAAAGAATTATTATTGAGCGATTATAGTTCATTAGAAACTAAAAAACTACATGCCGCTGCTCAAATTGCACAAGAGGGAGCAAATAAAGAAATAGAGGATTATTTATCTAATTTTACATTTCCATCTGAAGAATCTAAAAAATTATCAAAGGTAGCGCTACTGAATTACTGTGGGGCAGCTATATTAATGCCATACAAACATTTTCATTCAGAATGTAAAAAGCTTAAATATGACTTGGAATTATTACAAAATACTTTTGCAACATCTTTTGAGCAAGTTGCACATAGAGTAACTTGTTTACAAGATCCAAAATTACCAGGAATACCATTCCATTTTTTAAGAGTTGATATGGCAGGAAATATTTCAAAAAGATTTTCATTATCTGGAATCGAAATACCTAGGTATGGAGGCGCATGTCCAAGATGGAATGTTTACTCAGCTCTTACTAGACCTGGAGTTATTCAAGCTGCAGTTAGTAAAATGACTAATGGTGAAAAGTATGTTTGTATTGCAAGGACAGTTGAAAAAGGAATTGGAAGATTTGGTCAATCAAAAAGTATTTTGTCAATTGGACTTGGATGTGAAGCTAAATATGCAAAAGATTTTGTATATACAGAAAATATGAATATCAATGATAAATCTACAGAAATTCCAATAGGCGTATCATGCAGAACATGCGATAGATTAGACTGTTCACAAAGAGCATTTCCTCCTTTACATAAAAAGTTTGACGTTGATATTAATACTAGAGGAGTATCTGTTTATGTTGGTGACGAAAATTAATAAATGCAATAATGATTAAATTTATAATTCCAGCAGTAATTTTCTTTTTAATTGTCTTATTTTGGGAAAAAATAAATAAGGCAATTTATAAAAATTTTAATATTAAAATTAACAATATTATTATCTTAATATTATTAGTCATTTTAGGGATAATATTTACTTTATTGTATTACTAATTTTATGAAAAATTGTCATAGCTAAGTTGTTAAATGATCATATGATGTCCAAATCTTATTAGGTAATTATAAGCTAATTAAATATATCCAATGAAAGAAATATTCAAAAATGTAAGGGAAAAACTAGTTGCTAAATATTTAGATAGTAACAGTTCAAAAAACACTAAAAAATTTAAACCTAGACTCAAAGCTAGAATGAGAAAAAATAAACAAATCATTGGGAAAAATATTGATAATTTATTTGACTGGATTAAGGGGGCAGAACTAGTTGAGTTAAAAAAATGTAATACAGATGAAGATCCTGTTAGACCAGAATTAGATAATGTTTTTAGAAGAAGTTATGGAAGAAAAATATATGGAGTAAAGTATGGTGGAGAAATTCATGCTGTAATGTGTTTTGCATATACTAATCAAATACCAAGGAATGTTGATGAACTAAATAAACTTAGTCATGATGCATATTTACAAAGTGCACAAAGAGATCAAAATATAGGACAAATTGCAATTGCCTATACAGTTTGGTCCAAAAAAAAAGGTGGGGGAAAATTAATTGTAAAAGAAGTTTTTAAAAAAATTAAAAAATCTAATCATTTAAACAGACTAGTGACACTTTCACCACTTACAGAGATGGCAACTAAATTTCATACTAGAAATGGTGCTAAACTTTTACAAATTAATGAAACCACTCAGAATTTTGAATATAAAATTCTTTAATTTTTTAATTATATTTATTTTAATTTTTATTTATAATTGTTTATCAATAGCTATGGATAAAAAACCTTATCATCATTTACCAGATGGAACATTTAGAAATCCAGAAGGATCTCCTGTGAGAGATATAAATTTTAAATGGTCATTTAAAATTTTTAATAAAGAAAAAAAGAAATTAGATATGACAGTTCCTAAAGAACACGTAGTTAAAAAGGAAAAAGTATTATCAGATTTAGAAAAATTAAAAGATGATGATTATATTGCATGGATTGGACATGCTACATTTATTATTAAATTAGGAAATACTACAATTATAACAGACCCTGTTTTTTCTAAAAATGCAGGACCATTAATATTTGGTCCAAAAAGATTTACTGAACCAGCCTTAAAATTAAATGAAATTCCTAAAATTGATCTATTTTTACTTACTCATAATCATTACGATCATCAAGATATGATGACTATACGTAGGTTTCCTTTCAAGGATGCAAAAGTGATGCTTCCACTTAAACTTGGAAAATATTTTACAAGAAATGGATATAGAGATGTAAATGAAATGGATTGGTATGATGAGATAAATATTAATGAAAAATTAAAAATCACATTCCTTCCTGCAGTTCATTGGTCCAAAAGAAGCTTAACAGATACAAACAAAACTTTATGGGGTAATTTTTTAATTGAATATGATGGAAAAAAAATTTTATTTGCTTGCGATACTGGAGTTGGAAATATTTATAAAGATTTAGGAAATAAATATGGTCCAATAGATATCTCTTTTATTAACATTGGCGCTTATAATTTTTATCCAATATCACCTTATAAAGATAAATCTACTTATCATACTAATCCTGAAGAAGCCCTAAGTATAGGTAGAGATTTGAAAAGCAAAAAAGTTATAGGAACTCACTGGGGAACTTTTGTTTTATCTTTAGAGCCAATTATGGAACCTCCAGTTAGATTTAAAGAAAATGCTGAAAAATATGGTTTTAAAAAAGAAGATGCTATTATTTTTAAAATTGGCCAATTTAACAATTTACAAGATATAATTAATTAATATGGGAAATAAAAATTCTAGAAACCTAGTCGGTTATGGATCAAAGGGTAAAAAAATCTCTTGGCCCAACAATGCAAAATTAGCTCTTCAAATAGTTTTAAATTATGAAGAAGGAGGAGAGAACTGTGTTTTAAATGGAGACAAATATTCAGAGACTTTTTTATCAGAAATTATAGGAGCAAAAGCAATCAAAGGTAGACATATTAGCATGGAAAGTATTTATGAATATGGTTCTCGAGCAGGCTTTTGGAGATTAGATAAATTATTTAAAGAAAAAAATATTCCAGTTACAGTTTTTGGTGTAGGACTAGCTTTAGAACAAAATCCTGAAGTTTGTAAAGCAATAAAAAATGGCAATTACGAAGTTGCTGCTCATGGCTATCGTTGGATTGATTATCAAGATATAAAAAAATCGGATGAAAAGAAGCATATGCAAAAAGCAATTAAAACTATTAAGAAAATTTTTGGTTCAAGACCGCTTGGATGGTACACAGGAAGATGTAGCCCAAATACAAGAGATTTAGTTTTTGATGAAGGTGGTTTTTTATATGACAGTGATAGCTATAGTGACGACATTCCTTACTGGGAATATAGAGGTAAGAAAAAACAACTAATTATTCCGTATACTTTAGATAATAATGATATGCGATTTGCAACTAACCAAGGTTTTAATACTGGAGATCATTTTTACAATTATTTAAAAGATAGTTTTGATTCATTGTACGAAGAAGGTAAAACAAATCCTAAAATGATGTCAGTTGGTTTACATTGTAGATTGATAGGAAGGCCAGGAAGAATTCAATCTTTAAAAAGATTTTTAAATTATGTTCTAAAATTTAATGATATTTGGATATGTAAAAGAATAGATATAGCAAATCACTGGATAAAAAATTATTCAAATTAATAGTTATAATGAAAAAAAAAAATATTATTTACTTAAATGGATTAATTGATTTAGCTCAGTCAAGATTAGGTTCGAAAATAGTTTACAAAACAGATGAGTTTTTTGCACCTGCTAAAAGAATTATTAATCCTTGGCCCCCTGTATTTAAAGAAGGAGTATTTGATAAACATGGAAAATGGATGGATGGATGGGAAACTAGAAGAAAAAGAACAAAAGGCTTTGATTTTTTAATTTTAAAATTTGGAAAACCAGGTTTAATAAAAAAAGTTGATATTGATACATCATATTTTTCTGGAAATCATCCAGATCAAGTTTCATTACAAGCTTGCATTAGTAAAAAAAAAATACCTAATAAAAAAACTAAATGGATAACAATTGTTAAAAAAAGCAGAACTAAAGCAAACAGCCATCATCTATTTAATGTAAAAAATAAAAATTACTTTACTCATATAAAATTAAATATTTTTCCTGATGGTGGAGTAGCAAGATTAAGAGTATACGGATCTATGAAAATTGTAAACAAAGTACAGAATAAAATTCAAAACCTAACATCAGTTGTGAATGGGGCAGTGCCAATAGCTTGTAATGATGAACATTTTGGAAGAGCTGAAAATATACTTGCTCCAGGAACTGGAAAAAATATGGGTGATGGATGGGAAACTAGAAGGAGTAGGGGAAAAAATTTTGACTGGATAATAGTAAAATGTTCATCACCAGGAAAAATTAATAAAATTCAACTTGATACACATCACTTTAAAGGAAATTATCCTGATAAGTGTTCTGTACAAGCTGCCTATATTCCAAATAAAATTTCAGAAAAACATATTGTTAATAACTCAAAAAAATGGGCTTACCTTCTAAATAAGATTAAACTTCATGCCCATAAAAAACATAACTTTAATAACAAAGTAATGAAAAATAAAAAAGTAAATTATATTAGAATTAATATATTCCCAGATGGTGGAATTTCTAGAATAAGAGCTTTTGGAAAAGTAGAATGACTGAAAAAATAATTAAACCTCAACTTATAACTAAAGAAAATTTTAAAAAGTTTGGTGATATGATAACAACTAATGACATTAAACCTTTAGAAATAAATAATGGCTATGCCAAAAGATATGATGGTATAGCGAACTTGAACACCAAGAAAGACAATGGTGAATCCACAATTAGTATTTTTTCAGCACTTAAAAGATCTTTTCCTATGAAGATTGACATGATGGAAAAGCATCCACTTGGAAGTCAAGCATTTATTCCAATGAAAGAAACCGTGTTTTTAGCGTTTGTTGCTCCTGAAGGTGAAAAACCAGACTTGAACAAAATTGAGTCTTTTATTATTCCTAAAGGGATAGGTGTTAATTACAATCCTGGTATTTGGCATTTTCCATTAATATCGACAGAAGATATGAATTTTTTAGTTGTAGATAGATTAGGTAGTGGAAATAATTTAGTTCTTCATGACCTAAATGAAGAAAATATTACTTTAGAATTTCAAGTATAAAAAAAAGCCCATCAATTTCTATTGATGGGCTTTAATTTTAAAACTTAATTATTTTTTAGATGATATCGCTAAGTGAATTACAGCACCTAAAGATGCTCCAATTATCCAAGCATATCCTCCTCCTCCACCTAGATTAGAGAAGAAATCATCCATTCCTAAGAATAAGATGTTTGGCCATACTGTACCCACAGCTATATATCCTGAAAGTATCCAGGCTAACATTCCTTTACCATTGAAACCACCATTATAATGATACTTGCCATTAGGTGAGTCACTAAATAAATCATCAACATCTAATTTTTGTTTTTTGATTATATAGTAATCAGTAATCATTATACCAAATACAGGTGCTAAAATTGCACCTAATGTATTTACAAAAGGAAATAATCCCATTTGCGTGATTACCGCAACCCACATACCACCAATAACAAAACCAAAACCTGCAGTTATTAAACCACCAATTCTGAAATTAATTTTGCTTGGTATTAAGTTCGCAAGGTCATATGCAGGAGGTATAAAGTTTGCAACCATATTAATACCAACTGTTGCTGCAAAGAATGCAAATGCTGCAACAATAGTTAATACAATATTGTCTACTTTAGCTACCATATCTGTTGGACTTGCTACATATTCTCCAAAGATAGCAATTGTACCACCAGTGATCATTAAAGTAATGAATGAG
This sequence comes from uncultured Pelagibacteraceae bacterium, assembly GCA_902559635.1. Classification (GTDB taxonomy): domain Bacteria; phylum Pseudomonadota; class Alphaproteobacteria; order Pelagibacterales; family Pelagibacteraceae; genus Pelagibacter. The sequence continues at coordinate 21,095 of CACEIY010000003.1, forward strand.
AAGAAAATAACGTTACCTACTAATCCCCATAGGTTACCTTTTTTCATTTCATCTTCATTTTTAACAAATCTTGCAAAGTCACCGAAGTTAATTACTACTGCAGCAAAATATCCAACCATAATTGAAAATACTGCTAAGAATGCACCAAATGAACCTAGGCCTTCAAATCCACCTGAACGTTCTCCACCTGAAAATATTTCACCAACTTCTGATAAAAGATTTCCCCCAGCTTTGAACCAGATTACAAGCATTAATAGAACCATAACTACATAAACAGCTGGTCCAGCAAAGTTTAAAAATCTTTTTACAAGATCTATACCCTGCCAGAATAAGTAAACTTGAAACCCTGATACAAATATAAATGACACCCACATCACACCTGTCATTCCTAAGAACATTTCAGTGCCCGGGTTACCAGTAATGCCAGTAATTAAAAGTGCTACTGCCGTCGAAGCCGCATAAGTTTGTGCTCCATACCAGAACATCGCCACTAGTCCTCTTGCCATTGCTGGAAAATTAGCTCCAAACACACCCATACTTACCCTAGCAAATACTGGATAAGGAATTCCATGTTTGACGCTTGGTTTTCCTGATAAATTCACTAGCCACATAATAAAAAAGCCAGCAAGTATTAGTGCTAAGAATACTGCCCAACCATTTAATCCTGAAGCTAAAAATAAAGATGCTGCCAAAGTATATCCAAATAAACTTTGTACATCGTTTGCCCACACGTTAAAGATTTCGAACCATCCCCAATTTTTTTTATTTGATGGAGTTGGTGCTAAATCCGCATTGTAGAGCGACTTTGATCTACTCATATTTCCCCCTATGTTTTCGCAACTCAGAAACCTTAGATAAATAAGACTATTAAGTCTAGCATTTTATGCCAAATCTTGAATAAGAAGCGCTCAAGTTGGGCCATAATTATTGAAATGCATGTTTAGGGTAGTTATAAAACTAATTTAAAATTCAAAATTTAATAATGACAAAATTTATATCATTTTATGTAAACATAGTAGATACCATCTGCGAGAAGGTTGGCAGGTTCGTTATGTATTGGGTCTTCTTTATGATGTTCCTTTTAATTTTATCTTTTGTTACGCGTAACATAATAAATTTTCCATTAATGTGGATAATAGAAATGGCTCAGTTTACAATTACAGCATACTATCTGTTGGGAGGAGGCTACTCTATGCTCACAGATGATCATGTTCGTATGGATTTATTTTACGGGAAGCTCTCAAAAAAAGGAAAAGCTAAAATGGATATTTTTACTAGTATATTTCTAATTTTCTTTTTATCTATTTTATTTTTTGGTTCTATAACCAGTTTAATTTATACTATTGAAACTAAACAAAAACTTTTTACTGCCTGGGCTCCATATGTTTGGCCAATTAAAAGTTTGATGTTAGCTGGAATATTATTGATGTTGCTTCAGGCTTTTTCAACATTATTTAAAGATATAGCTAAAGTTAAAAACATAAAGATATAATTATGCTAGCAGAATATTTAAGTTACGAATTTATTGCTCTTTTCATGTTTATAACAATGCTTGTTATGATGTTTACAGGACAAAGAGTATTTGGTGCAATTGGTTTTGTTGCATCTGCTTCAGCACTATTAATATGGGGAGACGGTTCTATGGAGATGCCGTATACCGCAACTTGGAAACTTTTTAAATGGTATCCAATGTTAACTTTACCTTTATTCATCTACATGGGCTTTATGATATCTGAATCAGGAATTGCAAATGACCTTTATAAAATGTTTCATGTTTTATTTGGCGGATTGAGAGGTGGGCTTGCTATTGGAACAATGTTTATGATGGTAGCTATTTCTGCAATGAATGGTTTGAGTGTTGCAGGCATGGCAATAGGGGCAACAATTGCCTTACCAGAAATGTTAAAAAGAAATTATGATAAAAGGATGATAACAGGAGTTGTCCAAGCTGGAAGTTCACTTGGGATTTTAATCCCTCCAAGTGTAGTGATGGTTTTATATGGTATGATTGCGCGTCAACCTGTTAGTAAACTTTGGATGGCTGGAATTCTTCCAGGTCTATTAATGGCTACATTATTTTTAATTTACATTTACGTTAGATGCAAACTCCAGCCTGAACTCGGACCACCTTTAAAAAAAGAAGAAAGAAATGTAAGCACTATTGAAAAAATTAGGTTATTAAAAGCAGGAATAATTCCATTTTTAATATTTTTTTTAATGACAGGTTTATTTTTAATGGGTATAGCAAGTTTGGTTGAGTGTTCAGCTGTAGGAGCTTTCTTAGCAACATTAGCAGCAATTTATAAAAAAAGATTTAATAGACAAGTTTTAGAAAATACTCTTAAAAAGACTTTAGGTGTATCCTGTATGTTCATGTGGATTATTTTAGCCGCATTATGTTTTGGCGCAGTATTTGATGGTTTAGGAGCTGGTCGGGCAATTGAAACACTCTTTATAGAACGATGGAATTTAACTCCTTGGGGTGTATTAATAATGATGCAGCTATCCTATATCCTTATGGGAATGTTTTTAGATGACACTGCAATGTTAGTAATTGTTGCTCCATTGTATGTGCCTTTAATAATTGCATTAGGTTTTGATCCTATTTGGTATGGGGTTCTTTATACTATTACTTGTCAAATTGCCTACATGACTCCTCCATTTGGTTATAATTTGTTTTTAATGAGAGCGATGGCCCCAAAAGAAATAACCTTACAAGACATTTATAGATCTATAATTCCGTTTGTTCTTATAATGGTTTTTGGTTTAGCTATAGTTATGATCTTCCCAGAAATTGCAACCTATCTTCCTGAAAAATATTTATCTAAATAATTCAACTTGAAGTTTAATTTAATTTTTTACTTATTAAAATATCTTCAGATTATTTTGAATTATTAAGTTTAATAATAATTTAATTTATAATACAATTTTTTATTAAATTATAAAACGAGAGGAGACCAAGTGAAAAAAAACAAAAAAATAATAACGAATAAAAGACGTTCGTTTATTAAGAAAGCAGGTTTACTAACGTTAGGTGCAGCAGGAGCAACAGCAATTAAAGCTCCATATGCTTATTCTGCATCAAATCCAATCAAATGGAGATTACAGACTTATTCAGGTGCTCCACTTGGTGCACATGTTGTTAAACCACAAATTGAAGCTTTTAATAAAGCTGCTCATGGCGAGATGGAAATCGAACTTTACTATGCTGACCAACTTGTGCCTACTGATGAACTGTTTAGAGCTATGCAAGCAGGAACTATCGATGCGGTACAAAGTGATGATGCAACAATGGGTTCGCCAGTTGACATTCAGGTATTCGGTGGATACTTCCCATTTGCAACAAGATATAGTTTAGATGTTCCATCATTATTTAAATATTATGGTTTAAATGAAATTTGGGATGAAGCATATAGCGAAGTAAAAGGTGTGAAATGGTTGAGTACTAGTGCTTGGGACCCATGTCATTTATTTACAGTTAATAAAAAAGTAACCTCTTTAGCTGACATGAAAGGTTTAAGAGTTTTTGGTGTACCTACTGCAGGTAAATTCTTAGCTAAGTATGGTCTTATTCCGGTAATAGTACCATGGGATGATGTAGAGGTTGCTATGCAAACAGGTGAACTAGATGGTGTTTGCTGGTGTGGTTTCACGGAAGCTTATGAAGTGGGTTGGGCTGATATTTGTAAATACGCTCTAACTAATGCTGTAACTGGTGCATGGTTTGGATCTTATTTTGCTAACGAAAAAAGTTGGAATAAATTAAGTCCTAAACTTCAAGCTCTTTATAGAATGTCAATTAATGACTCTCATTACTATAGACAAGTATGGTATTGGGGTGGAGAAGCCGATCTTCGTGTTAACGGTAAGAAAATGGAGTTAACAAGTCTTCCAGATAATGAGTGGAGTAAAGTTGTAGAAGACTCAAAAGCATTCTGGGATGAAACTTCTAAGATTAGTCCAAGAGCTAAAAAAGTTGTTGATGCATTTAAGTTATATGCACAAACAATGGAGAAAGCTGGATATCCTTACAGATAAAAGATTATATTTCTTAGGCGCCTTAAACAAAGGCGCCTAATTAAAATTTCTAAGGTTTTGAAGTAATACCACCATCTATAATTATTTCAGTTCCGGTAATATAATTGGCTTGTTCACTTAATAAAAACATACAACTATTCGCGATATCTTTTGGATGCCCAACTCTTTGAAGAGGTATTAATTTCTCTAATTTTTTTTTAGATTTAGGATTTTTTTTCCAACGTTTTTGCATGCCAGTTTCTATTGGACCAGGTAGTATGACATTTGATCTGATGTTATTTGAAGAAAATTGTATCGCAAAAGATTTTGATAATCTAATCATAGCAGCTTTAGATGCTCCATAAGCATCTTGGGGTCTGTCATCACCGGATAAGGCATCAATTGAGGATAGATGAACCATTGACCCAAAATTGTTTTTTTTCATTAGTGGAACAATTATTTTAGATAAATACATCATCGATTTTAAATTAATCGCAAAAACCTTATCCCAAATTTTTGGTTTTATATCTGTAGCAGATATATCTTTATTGAACCATAATACTCCGGTAGTATTAATTAAATAATCAATGCTTTTGTTTTTTTTATAAAAAGTGTTAATTACAGATTTTAATTTATTTAAATTAGAAACATCTACTTTTTTAAAAGTACAGTTATTATTCTCTTCTAAGAATGTTTTACCTGGACTTTGAAGATCTAACATCAAAACGTTAATATCATTATCTGATAACATTTTAGAAATTTCTATACCCATACCACCACTACCACCTGTTACGATTGCATTTTTACCTTTATAAAAAAGTTTCATTTATTGTTCTTTTCTTAAATGATAGCTTTTAGGAGCAGTAAGTTTTTCATATGCTACTTCAGATAAAGAACATCCTTTTCCTGTTTCTTTGACACCAGTCCAAGAAAGAGCTGGATCTAAATAATCACATCGATTCATATAAAAAGTTCCTGTTTCAATTTTATTTCCAATTTTTTCAGCTATTTCAATATCTTTTGTCCAAATTGAAGCTGTTAAACCATAAGGACTATCATTCATTAATTTAATTGCCTCTTCTTCATTTTTTACCTTCATTATTCCAACACAAGGGCCAAATGTTTCTTCAGTCATAAAATTCATTTCATGATTTACATTAGTTAGTATTTGGGGAATTAAATAATTTTTATGTTCATCAGGAAATTCAAATTTATTTTCATTAATCATCTTTTTAGCTCCTTTAGCTACCGCACTATTCATCTGATTTATTATAAATTTAGCTGAAGATAATTTAACAACAGGTCCAATATTATTGCTTTTTTCTAAAGGATTACCAAGTTTATAATTATAAGTTTTATTGATAAATAAATTTAAAAAATTATCATAAATTTTTTCATCAACATAAATTCTTTCAATTCCACAACAGGATTGACCTGAATTAAAAAATGAACCATCAACTAAATTCTCAACTGTTTTTTCTAAATCGCAATCATGTCTTGCGTATGCAGGGTCTTTGCCACCAAGTTCTAAGGCCATATCGATAAATTTAGTATGAGTTGCTTTTTGAACATCATATCCAGCTTTAACTGATCCAGTAAAAGAAACAAAATTAATTCTTTTATCAGATACAATTTTTAAACTATCTTCATGATTTAAATGTAAATAATTAAATATATCTTTAGGTAACTTTTTTTTTGCTGATTGATAAAGTTGTTCAGCGCATAAGGGAGTTTGAGCAGAATGTTTTAAAATTACCGTATTTCCAGCAGCCATTGCAGGGATTATTGAATTTACTGCAGTTAAGTAAGGATAGTTCCATGGAGCAATAACAAAGACAACTCCTAAAGGTCTTCTTCTAATAAAATTTTTAAAATTTTTATCTTTTGTTACATCTATGTCAGATAATTTTCTTTCTGCGATTGATAGCATGTAGTCAGCTCTCTCTTTAAAACCACCGAGTTCTCCGGCTGCCTGAGTTATTGGTCTACCAATTTGTCTGCATAATTCTTCAACTATAATTTCTTTTCTTGACAAAAAATCTTCAACAAAATTACCTAATAATTCTACTCTTTCTTTAACACTCATACTTGCCCAGCCTTTTTGAGCATTTACAGAATTATTAATGGTGTCTTCAATTTTCCCAGAATTATATTCTCTTTCAATATATAGAGTATTATCTATTGGAGTAATTGTCTTCTGCATAATTATTTTGGTTAAATTTATTTTATTAAATGATATATATCATCAAAATTTCTAAAACACTAAATATATAACATGAAAAAATTTAACTGGAATTATCCAACAACAATGTGGGTCGGCGAAAATAGAATTAAAGATCTTGGTTCTGCTTGTAAAACTTTAAATATAAATAAACCACTTCTTGTTACAGACAGTGGTTTAGCCCAATCAAATATTGTAAGGAATGTATTATCAAATTTAAAAGCAGATGGAATAACTGTTGAACTTTATTCAAATGTAGTTGGTAATCCTACAGGTACAAATGTAAATGAAGGTGTTGATTATTATAAAAAAAATAAATGTGATGGAGTAATTGCATTTGGTGGAGGAAGTGGATTAGATGTTGGAAAAGCGGTTGCTTTTATGTCCTGTCAAACTTTATCAATATGGGAATTCGAAGATGTTGGAGACAATTGGACTAAAGCTAATTCAGATAAAATTGCACCAATCATCGCTGTTCCAACAACTGCAGGAACTGGATCAGAAACTGGAAGAGCATCTGTAATTTTAAACGAGGAAACAGGTGTTAAAAATATTATTTTTCATCCAAAATTTTTACCTTCTATAGTAATTTTAGATCCAGTTTTAACTGTTGATTTACCACCAAAAATTACTGCAGCTACTGGAATGGATGCATTGGCTCATAATTTGGAAGCCTATTGCGCACCAGGTTTTCATCCAATGGCAGATGGGATTGCTCTGGAAGGTATGAGGTTAATTAATAAATGGTTAATTGAAGCAGTTAAAAATGGATCAAATTTAGATGCAAGAATGAATATGCTGACTGCTGCAAGTATGGGTTCAACTGCATTTCAAAAAGGTTTAGGTGCAATTCATTCATTAAGCCATCCAGTGAATGCATTAAATAACGTTCATCATGGTTTATCAAATGCAATATTTATGCCATATGTATTAACGTATAATAGAGATGTGATTGAACAAAAAATTATTAAAGTTTGTGATTATTTAGAATTAAAAGATAAAACATTTAAAGGATTTATTAATTGGGTTCTAGACTTGAGAAAAAAATTAGATATTCCTCATAAACTATCTGAAATAATTGAAGAAAAAGACTTTCAATTAGATCGTTTATCAAAAATGGCTTTAAAAGATCCTTCTACTGGAGGCAATCCAAAAAAATTAACAGAAGCAGATATGAAAATTATGTATCAAAATAGTATGTCTGGCAATCTTTTTTAATGACTAATTTGAATATTCTTATAGTAGAAGGAAACAATCTTGCAGATAATGAAGTTTTTGAGAAAGCTGCTGGAGCATCTTGTTCTAAAAATTTTAAAAATCTTATTTTAAAATTAGAACCTAATACCAATATTAAAATAATTAATCCAGCAATAGATGAACAAACTAAAAAAGCTTTAGACAATATGAAAGAATATGATGGTATTATTTTTACAGGAGGTGCAATGAGATTGAATGACATGACCGATGAAATTAAAAAGCACATCAAATTTGCATCTAATTGCTTTAATCATAATAATAAAATTTTAGCTATTTGTTGGGGATTACAAGTTTGTTCAACTGCTGCAGGAGGTAAAGTAGCACCTGGAAAAAAGGGCGTACATATTGGCATTGCATCTGATGTGGAGATTAATGAAGAAGGAAAAAAAAATCCTATCTATAAAGATAAAAAATCTAAATTTACTTCTCCTGCATTTAATTTTGATGAAGTATATGAAATGCCTAATGATGCTACTTTATTGTCGAGTGATAAAATTAATAATGTAATGGGATTATATTTTAAATCTGGTAACTCTGAAATTTGGGGTCTACAATATCACCCAGATTATGAATACTGGCAAATGATTAATTTATCTAATGTAAGAAAATTACGTATTATAGCTAATAAACATTTCGAAAATGAAAATGATTTTGAAAAGCATATAGAATATTTAAAAAGTGAAGATAAAAAATTAAATTTTGTTAATAGAACTTGCGAAGTTCGAAATTGGCTAGATATAATTAAAAATAAATGAAAATTTATTTTATTTACTCAACATTCAAATCATTAAGAGAAGCAAAAAAAATAAGTTCTAAACTAGTTAAACTAAAATTAGCAGCTTGTACTAATATAATTCCAACTATTTATTCAACTTATGTATGGAAAAAAAAAACGCATATAGACAAAGAATGTTCTATGATTATAAAAACTTCAAAATCAAAAGTACAAAAAGCTATTATCTTTATTAAGAAAAAACATTCTTATGAATGTCCTGCAATATCTGCTTTTCCAATAAAAAAATCTCATAAAGACTTTGAAAAATGGATAATAGATCAAACAAAATAACTGTTTAAATTATATTTTTTTGTAATTACTATTAATTTATGTGTGGAAGATACGTTGTAACAAACCCAGTTTCAAAAACTAAAAAATTAGTAAAATCTGCAATACAGGTAGAAGATAATGAAAATTATAATGCACATCCTAATCAAAAATTACCAGTTATCAAAAAATATAAAAATGGAAATACTTTAGAAAATCTTAAATGGGGTTTATTACCTAGTTGGGCCAAAGACAAAGATTTTAAATCTTTGATAAACGCAAGATTAGAAACAATAGATGAAAAAGTTTCTTTTAAAAAACTTATTAAAGATTTCAGATGTGTAGCGATTGCAGATGGTTTTTATGAATGGAAGAGAGAAGATAAAAAAAAAATCCCTTATTATTTTATTCGTCAAGATAAAAAACCTATTTTTATAGCAGCTATTTTTGAAAATGATCAATTTTGTTTAATTACAGAAGAAGCAAAAGAAAATATTAGATCAATTCATCATCGTCAACCAGTTATTCTAAATCATACAGATATTAATCGATATTTAAATTTAGGACTATTAGGGTCTGGTTTTTTAAAAGAATGTAAAAAACCAGATTTAATTTTTCATGAAGTTTCTAAAGATGTTAATATACCTACTAATAATACCGCTTCATTGATACAAAATGTATCAAATAATTAAAGACTATTGAGTAAATTAAATTTAATATTAATATAAAAATGATGCTTAATTATATAATACCATTTATTATAGTGATTCTTGTAGTTGTGTTTATTCATGAGTATGGACACTATTATTTTGCAAAAAAGTATGGTGTAGGGGTTACTGATTTTTCTATAGGTTTTGGTAAAGAAATTTTTGGATGGAATGACAAATCTGGTACTAGATGGAAAATTTGCTGGATACCCTTAGGTGGATATGTAAAATTCTTTGGAGATAGAAATGTTTATTCTCAAGCAGACCATAAAGATATTCTTCAAAAATACAATGAAGATGAAAGAAAAAAACTATTTACATTAAAACCTTTATATCAGAGATCATTGATTGTTTTTGGTGGTCCTTTAGCTAATTTTATTCTTGCATTAGTAATTTTTTTTTCAATTTATACTTTTATAGGTAAAGATTTTACACCTGCAGTAATTAATGAAGTCCAAAAAGACAGCCCAGCTATGATTGGTGGATTAAAACAAGATGATATTATTTTAGAGATAGATGGCAATGAAGTTAAAAGTATTATGGATGTTTCAAAATTTATTACAATGTCCACTGATGAGTATATCGATTTTAAAGTTAAGAGATCTTATGATGAAATATTATTAAAGATTAAACCTATTATGGTTTTAAGCGAGGATAATTTAGGAAATAAGGTAAATAAAAGAATTGTAGGTATTAAGCTTGGAGCATATAATAATGAGATAAATCATGTTAAATTAGGTCCTGCTCAGGCTCTATTACATGCAGCTAATGAAGTATATTTTGTTAGCATTTCCAGCTTAAAATATATTGGAGGAATGATTGTTGGAAAGGCTGATACATCTCAACTAGGGGGACCTATTAGAATTGCAAAAATTTCAGGTCAAGTAGCAGATATTGGTTTACTACCTTTTATTAGTATGATGGCATATATTTCTATAAGTCTTGGGCTTGTTAATTTATTCCCAATACCTATGCTCGATGGCGGACATTTGATGTTTTATGCTTTTGAAAAAATTTTAGGACGTCCTTTATCTCAAAAAACACAAGAGGGTTTTTTTCGAATCGGACTGTTTATGTTGTTATCTTTAATGTTTTTTACGACTTTTAATGACTTAAAAGACCTAGGTTTATTTCAATAATACAAATCTATTAAATGTGAAAAAAACCAGTAAAATCAACATAAATTTAATATTTTACAAGATGTAGTGTTAATAAAAATTTAAGACACAAAAAAAAAGCTTGATTTATAGGGGTTATTTTGAAAGATAGAAAATAACCAATAAATTGGAGCTAAAATGAATAAAAAACAATTAGTTGTTAAACTTTCTGGGGCATTAAATTTGAGCAAAGCTGATGCTGAAAGAACTTTTGATACAATTACCAACACTATTTTAGATGCTTTAAAAGGAGATGACTCAGTAAAAATAGCTGGATTTGGCACCTATAAAGTCGCTAAAAGAAAAGCTAGAGTTGGAAGAAATCCTAGAACTGGTGAGCAGATACAAATTGCTGCATCTCAAAAGGTTAAATTCTTACCCGCAAAAGCTTTAAAAGAAGTATTCAATAAATAATATTTTTAACAGCCTTAATGTATACAGATGCGTTAAGGCTGTTTCTATATGCAAATATTGCATATCCAATTTTCTTAATCAGCGTTAGTTTTTAAAAATTTTAAAAATATAAAGGTCTCTTTAATAGGGAGGTCTTATGACAAAATTAATAAAAAAAATAAGTGTGCCACTTATTAGTTTAATTTTTTTATTAAACATGAGTAGTGCAGGAATGGCTGAAACAACAGTTTCGGCTGAAATAAGTTTTATATTTAATACATTGCTATTTTTAATCTGTGGATTCTTGGTGTTTTTTATGGCTTGTGGATTTGCAATGCTAGAATCAGGCATGGTTACATCTAAAAGTGTATCAGTAATTTGTGCAAAAAATATAGGTTTAATATCAATATCTGGAATAATGTTTTGGATGTTTGGTTACAATCTCGCTTATGGAATACCTGAAGGAGGATATATTGGTAAATTTATTCCATGGTCAGATGCAAGTGCTGTTGACACTGGTTATGCTGATGGTTCAGACTGGTATTTCCAAATGGTCTTTTGTGCTACAACTGTATCAATTGTTTCAGGAACTTTAGCTGAAAGAATTAAATTATGGCCATTTTTCTTATTTGCAGCAATTTTATCAGGAATTTTGTATCCTATCGTAATGGGATGGCAGTGGGGTGGAGGATGGTTAGCTTCAATAGGTTTCTCAGATTTTGCTGGTTCAACTTTAGTTCACTCTACAGGTGGAGCTGCAGCACTAGCTGGTGCAATAATTTTGGGCCCTAGACTTGGAAGATTCACTAAGTCTGGCGTAGCACCAATAAAACCATTTGCGGCATCTTCAATACCATTGGTGACCGTTGGGGTTTTTATTTTATGGTTAGGTTGGTTTGGATTTAATGGTGGTTCGCAACTAGCTATAGGAACAGCAGATGATGCTATAGCAGTATCAACAATTTTCCTTAATACATTTTTAGCAGGAGCAGGTGGAGTAACAGCTGCGGCAATTGTCACAAGATTAAATTTTGGAAAAACAGATGTTGTGCAAATGTTAAATGGATGTATTGGTGGATTAGTAGCAATTACTGCCGAACCATTAATGCCTTCACCTTTAGCTGCAATCTTAATCGGTGCAGTTGGCGGTGTAATAGTGGTGTATGGAACTAAACTATTATTCTCAATGAAAATTGATGATGTAGTAGGAGCAATTCCAGCTCACTTGTTTGCAGGTATTTGGGGAACTTTAGCTGTGCCAATTACAAATTCAGATGTATCGTTTAGTGCTCAGTTAATTGGCGTTCTTTCAATTAATATATTTGTTTTTGTAACCGCTTATATCATTTGGAGTTTAATGAAAGCAACCATTGGTATCAGATTAAGTAAAGAAGGTGAAACCAAAGGTACTGATGTTACTGAAACTGGCGTGATTGCTTATGCAATTCGTGACTAATTGTTAACAATAAAGGGACTCTTCGCTCTCTGTGTAATCGCAACGTTACCACTGAAGGGTCCCTTAAAAATTTTTCTTCCTCTAGTTAGCTAAATTAAAGCCCTTCTCTGAAGGGCTTTTTTATTTATTTTCTTCCCATAATTTTTTGTAATCAATAAATGGTGAAAGACCATAACTTGAATTAATATTAGTTAAATGTAGAGACAAACTTTTGAGAGGAGAAAAACAAAATTCATTAAGATAAATTTCATTAAGATATTTTTCAAAAGGATCATGACGATCCAGACATGTTTTTTCAAACATCAGCCAATATTGATCTAGCAAGCTTTTGCTAGTCATAAATGTACAAAGTGTCTTATTTGTTGTTCTCCAATGTCTTTTATTGCCAATCAAAACATTAGTTTTTTCATTATTCATATAAAGGAAAGGATAATCTGTAGGACACATAAAAATATCTTTACCTATTTGAGTAGCTATTCTTTCATATGAAGCAATCATTTCTTCCAACATTGGTTCAAAATGAAGATAGTCATCCTCTACAAAAAAAATTAAATCATTTCCTAAATCTTTTCCAATTTCGAAACTTTGTAGTAAACTGGCTAAGTTAGAAAAAGTTTCTTTTGTTTTTTGTTTCTTTATTTTTGTCTTAAATTTTTCATGCTCAAGTTTAATAATTTTGATATTATTATTAACTAATTTTTTAATTTTATTTAAATTTTCCTCACTTGAATTATCGTCAATAATTATAGTTTTTATTTCTAAATTTGGATATTTGTTTTTACAAAAATTAATTGAATTAATAAGGGAATTTATTGAACGAATTGAATATTCTATTTTTGGCTGTTCAAATAATCTTTTTTTACTTTGATCCCATATTTCTATTTCAGTATTCATTCTGACTATAATTAAGATTGAATTTACTTTTCTAGTAATTTTAACTTCTCCTAATGGTAAAACTATCGATTTTTCGTTAATTATTGATAAATCTTTATTTAATTCTTTATGTAATGTAGGAGATAAAAATTTATTTTGATCAATAATTTCAAAGCCAAGTAACTTAATAATTTTTATGAAAAGTTTTTTCATATGTTTTTATTTATGCTATAAACACTTACATTATTATGACAATTAAATCATCCCAAACTCTAGTGTCTGAAGCTCTTCAGGAAATAAAAACGATTTCTACAGATGAAGCGTATAAAATGGTCGATGATAAACAGTGTAACTTAATTGATATTAGGGATATAAGAGAACTTCAAAAAGAAGGACAAGTTGAGGGTGCAAATCATATTCCAAGAGGGATGCTTGAATTTTGGTTAGATCCTGAAAGTGTATATTTTAAGGAAGGAAAACTTGACCTTAATAAAGAGATGGTTTTGTTTTGTGCGGGTGGATTAAGATCTGCTTTAGCAGCTAAATCTTTAAAGGATATGGGCTTTAAAAAAGTTTCTCACATTGAGGGTGGTTTTGGTGCATTAAGACAGAGTAAATTTAAAATTGTTTAAGAGTTGTATTCATCTAAAGCATAATCTAATCGGTCCTGTCCCCAAAAAATTTTATTATTTACAACAAAAGTTGGAGCACCAAAAATATCTTTTTCAAAAGCTTTATTAGTTAATTTTTTTAGTTCTTCTTTAATTTTTATATTTTGGATATTTTTAAAAAATACATTTTTATTTAATCCAACCTTTTCTAAAATTTTGTTTAAATCTTTTTCTTTAGAAATATCGATATTATCTCTCCAATAAGCATCAAAACAAATATCAAAAAATTTTTTTTTTAATAGATTATCTATTACAAGATAACCCCGCATCAGATATAAAGAATCAATTGGAAACTTTGTGTTCCATTTAAAATTAATATTGTTTTTAATTGCAACCAACTCACAGTCATTTTTCATATTTTTCAGTTTTCGTTCATTAAATGCTGGAGGTGTTATTCCTCCTAGCTTATGCAGCCCACCAAGTAAAATTGGTTTATAAATTATATTAACTTTTTCATCTTTGTTTAAAGATTTTAATCTTTTGTAGGCTAAAAATGCATAAGGACTTATAAAATCAAAATAAAATTCAATTGATTTAGTCATATAACTTTATGCTTTTGGCATGAAATATTCTAATTATCCAATATACAAATAAACCCAAAGGGCCAATTAAGTATGTAATTACAAGTGGTATAATTAAAATTATTTTATTTATAGAAAATTTTTGTGAATCTTTTACAATCCAACCACCAGTAAAAAGATTGATTGAAATAAAATGTATCCAAAACATCATTAAGAAAGTTTTGTCTGAAAATAACTCTGAAATATTATCGATACCAAAATAAAGACTAAAATTATCACTAAAATCAAATGAATTTAGATAAGATTTATAAAGCATGAATAAATATACGCCACTAAGAACAAAAATTGGAAATATAGAAGTTACTAAATATCTACATAGATGAGATTGTGGAAAAAAAATTAACATTAGCCAAAATGGGAGAACACCCAAATTCACCCAATAATACAGCATTTCAATTGTAAAATAATTATAAATTTGTTCGATCATTTTAAAGTATATTATATTAAATCTTGTCATGATTCCTATAAGAAAGAAAAAAAAAACTTTAAAAGTAACTGTTGAAGAAATGAGAAATTTTGCATTTGCTTACGTTGAAAAATACGCACCTTCTAGACAACAGCTAAGAACTTATTTATTAAAGAAATATCTTAAAACTTCAGCACCCAATGTAAAAAAACAAGATATTACTGATTTAATCGATATCGTATTGTCAGATTTAGAAAAGAATAAATTTATAAATGATCAATTTTATTCAGAAAGCAAAGCAAAAAGCATGATTCAAAGAGGGAACTCAATTAATAAGATAAGAAGTTATTTAATTCATAAAGGAATTGATGATGAATTTATTCAAGATACTGTAAATAAAATTAATGATGAAAATTCTGATCAAGATTTTTTTTCAGCTATAAAAATTTGTAAAAAAAAAAGAATTGGCCCAGCAAGAACAGAAGATAATAGATCTTTATTTTACAAAAAAGATATGTCTTTATTAGCAAGAAATGGTTTTGATTTTGAGACATCAAAAAAAGTTATGGATATAGAGAAGGATGATTTTCTTAAGATTATTAATTTACTCTAATTTTTTATTTTTTTCTTCTTTAACAAGGTATTCAATCTTATTCTTTAAGTAATTTCTAACAAATACAAAAACTATTAACCCAAAGATTGAAACAGAAATAATAATTATTAAAATGATTTTTAATTGATCCTCCATTATAAAATATTCTTACCTTTCAAAATTAAACTTGGATTTTTAAAATCTTTTTTGCCATATAATATTTCATTACCCTCAAAATCAACTATAATACCGCCAGAATGTTTTAAAATTGCATGACCTGCAGCAATGTCCCATTCACATGCTCTAGGTTCTGCAACATAACCATCATATTCTCCTGCAGCTACTACACAAAATTTTAATGAGCTTTTCATTCTGATATATTTTTTAACATTAAGTTCTTTATGAATTTTCTCAATTTCAGGTTTAATGTTATTAGAATAAGAAACAAATTTAATTTCATTTTTATCAAAATTTTTTGAACTATTTAATTTAGTAGCTTCTCCATTAATTAATTCAAAAGCTAAATTTTCGCCATAAGAATAAAACATTCTTTTTTTTGCTGGTGCATAAATTAATCCTGCAGCTGGCTTTCTTTCTAAAATTAAACCAGCGTTAATTGTAAACTCTTCTAGATTATTTAAATAATCATGTGTCCCATCTATAGGATCTATTAACCAAAAATTCTTCAGATCTTTCAAATTTTTATTGTCAGAATTCTCTTCAGAAATAATTGGCAAATTAGGAGTTAATTTAATAATTTTATTTGAGATAATTTTGTTTACCTCTAAATCTCCATTAGTGACCGGAGTATTGTCTCTTTTTATCTTTTTTATAAGTCCTTTTTTTCTTAGCTCTAAAGAAATTTTTCCAGCATCTAAAAAAGTATCAATTAAACTTTCAATAATTTCTTTAATATTAATTTCCAACATTTATTTTTTTTAATTCAATATTCTCTGTATTAATTACCTTTTTTCCAACATTTTGAAAATTTACTGTAACTTTTTCCTTAATTATTGATTGTACTTGTCCTATTCCCCAATCTTTATGTGCAGGATTAAAAACTTTGTCACCTGGTTCAAAATCAAAAATCATTTAATTTAACTTATATTAGAAATCAGTATAAATACCATCAAATGAATAATGAATTAAACTCTATAGGATTGAACAAAAAACCATCTGACACAACTGTAGTGGTTGCTATGTCAGGAGGAGTAGATTCATCTACAGTTGCTGGAATGATGAAAAAAGAGGGATTTAAAGTGATAGGTATTACTTTAAAATTATATGATGATGGTAAAGCTGTAGCTAAGTCAAAACAATGCTGTTCAGGTCAGGATATCATGGATGCAAAACGAGTAGCCCATAAATTAAATATAGAACATAAAATTTTATACTATCAAGATAAATTCAAACAAGGTGTTATAAACAATTTTGTTGAGAGTTATCTTAAAGGAGAAACTCCCATACCATGTGTGCAATGTAACCAAACAGTAAAGTTTAAAGATTTGTTTGAGGTATCTAAAGATTTAAAAGCAGATGCTTTGATAACTGGACATTATGTAAAAAGTTTCACTAAAAATTCAATAACAAATATGTATAGAGCAATAGATGAAAATAGAGATCAAAGTTATTTTTTATTTAATACATCAAGAGAGCAATTGAATTATTTAAGATTTCCCTTAGGGGGTATGTTTAAAAATGAAACAAGATCTATAGCAAAAAGATTGGATTTAAATGTTGCTGATAAACCAGATAGTCAAGATATTTGTTTTGTTCCAAACGGAGATTATGCTTCTGTCATCCGTAAATTCAAACCAGACTCATTTAAAAAAGGAAATATTAAAAATTTAAATGGTGAAGTTATAGGTGTACATGATGGAATAATAAATTTTACTATTGGTCAAAGAAAAGGAATAAAAATTTCTGATAAACAGGCTTTATATGTTCTTGAAATTAATTCTAATAGAAATGAAATTATAGTAGGTCCAAAAGAAAATCTTGGAAAAAAAAATATTTATTTAAACAAATTAAATCTTTTGGTTGATAAAAAAGATTTTGATAAAAAAATTTTGGTAAAAGTAAGATCAACTGGAAAACTTCTAGATGCAAAAATTAATTTAAAAGAAAATAATTCTGCTGAAGTTAATTTAGATAAACTTGAAGATGGAATTTCACCTGGCCAAGCCTGTGTATTTTATAGTCATGATAAATTAGGGTATAAAGTTCTAGGTGGAGGCTGGATTAATGGATAGTTTTTTCCACATTAAAGCAGATAACAAATAGTAAAATAATAAACCGGCAAAATAATTCCATTCAAGTATATAATCTACTTTATTAGATAAGTTATATATTAACAAAATAAATACCACTAACACAGAGATGGCAGCAATCAGAATTACGAATAATAATTTAATATTTATTATGTAAGTATTGCAATAATAATTGAGATTTTGTTTATTTTTAAATAATTGAATTGATAATAAAAATTGTGCAATTATTTCAGATAAAATAAATAAAATAATTATTAATTTTCTTAATAATTTAAAAATTTTGTTATCTATTTCCATACCAAGAAATAATACATGAAAAAATAGAAATACAGCGGATGCTATACCAAAGAGAACAAATTTATTATTTTTAGAGTTTAAAATTTCACCAAATAAGTAATTATAATTTCTCCAATATAAATACATAAAAATAACACTTATAAATAGAAGTGGCTTAAAAACTAAATTGATAGGAAATCTTTTAACAATGTTACTAATTGATGCTTCACCGTTAATAAAAGGATTAATTGATGAATTTGATCCTAGTGATGAAATATTTCTTAGATCATATAAAAACTCATAATAAAAAGGAAAAAGCTCATACAATTTATAATATTTATAATTTTTTATACAAGTTTCATTTTTTTCATTAGTAAATTTTAAGATAAGTTCAATTTGTTTATTCTGATATTCAGGCTTTAACTCACTATTTGAGGTTAATTCGTTATTAATGAATAAAAATTTTCTGTCATTAAAAATTTTATTTTCAGAAATATAAGTAGTTTTAAATTTATTTTTAAAACATTTTCCTAAAGAGTTCGAAACTTTCATAAAACCAAAATCTGGACTAGATAAGCAAAGTTCTTTATTTTTAGAACAATCAATTTTTTTTTGAAAAATTCCTTTGATATTTACTTTTTCATCAAAAAAATCTTTACGAAATTTAAATTCAGCAAGAGTGTTTTGCAACCAAAGTGAGCCTAATAAAGATAGTAGTGAGAATATAAATAAACTTAGTGAAATTTTTCTAATAAAGCTGATTCTTTTATTTAAAACCATCAATATTGAAATTATTTTTTCTTGTTTTTTCTTTTAGCTCTTCTTTTTTTAGAGCCCTGTTTTCTACGACCTCTATGTTTTTTTGGATAGCCCATTATCTCCTTTAGTTATAATTTAATTGAAATTATTGTTGGGATATAGCATTGTCTTAATAACATATCAAATTTTTTTATGAGTAGTTCTTTTAAGACATTTTTAAAGCACACAGCTAAAGATTTTCATAATCAATCAGTAAATCCTCCTGTAGTGAGAGCATCTACAATTATATTTAAGTCAATGAAGCATATCAGAAAGACTCAAGCTAAAGCTCTAAAAAATCCAACAGGAGGCCATTATGATTATGGTAGACAAGGAACTTCAACAACTCACATACTTCAAAAAATACTTACAAAACTAGAGGAAAGCTATCATGTTTTCACTACTCCCACTGGTTTTGGTTCAGTCTTTCTTGCAATTTTTAGTATTGTAAGACCTGGAGATGAAATATTGGTATCTGATCCAGTTTATAGCCCGACAAGAATTTTAACAAAAGATTTCCTTAAAGATTTTAATATAAAATCAATTTTTTATGATCCACATGATTTAAAAACATTGCAAAATAATATAACTAAAAAAACAAAATTAATTTTTGTTGAAAATCCAGGAAGTAATTCATTTGAATTTCAAGATTTAGGGAAAATTATTTCTATAGCGAAAAAGAACAAGTTAATTACAGCAATCGATAATACTTGGGCCACACCTTATTATTTCAAACCAATTAAATTTGGTTTTGATATGTCTATTGTATCTGCAACTAAATATTATTCAGGTCATTCAGATGTTATGGGAGGTAGTTTAGCAGTAAATAAAAAAGTTTTTAATAGAGTTAAAGCAGCTGAAAAAATTACAGGTTTAAGATTAGGACCAGATGACGCTTATTTAATCACTAGAGGATTAAGAACTCTTGATATAAGACTAGATAGACACAGAGAAAACGCAAAAAAAGTTGCAGGTTTTTTATCTAAAAATAAAAAATTTAAATTACTCTATCCATATAAGAAAAACTCCTACAATTTTAGAATGTGGAAAAAATATTATTCTGGTGCCTCTGGTTTAATGGGATTAAAAATAAAAGCTAAAAATGTTAATTCAATCAGAAAGTTTGTAAATTCACTTAAGTTGTTTGGATATGGGTATAGTTGGGGTGGGTTTGAAAGTTTAGTTTTACATCAAGAGTTTAGAGAAACTGGAAACAGAAGGTATTTAAATTTAGCAAATAACGAACATCTTGTCAGATTGCATATAGGTCTAGAAGACCCCAATGACTTAATCGCAGATATTAAACAAGCATTAAGACACTTAAAATGAGTTCAGAAAAATTTATTAGAAACAAAACTGCTTTAATGACCTTAGTTGCAGCAAGTTTAGTTGTTTTAATTTCATTAGGGGTAAGACAAACTTTTGGTATGTTTTTCATGGATTTTAAAGATGACTTGGGAATTTCATTAACACAATCTGGTTTATCAATAGGTTTACAGATGCTGATGTGGGGATTAACTGGCCCTATATTTGGAGCCATTGCAGATAAATATGGTGGGCATAAAGCTATATCATTAGCTTTTTTATTTTTTTTAGCAGGTGTTTATTTTCTTTATGCAGGACCAAATACAGGAATATTTTTTCAAATTGATATGGGAATTTTAATTGGAATTGGTTTAGGTGGTACAGCGATAAGTATTCCTATGTCAATTGTCGGAAAGCATTTTCCATTATCTAACAGAACTATCGCAATGAGCATTGTGACCGCTGTAGGGTCTTTTGGGTATTTTTTGTCTCCTTTGTTAACAGAATATTCTTTAACAGAGAATGGATGGCAGAATACTCTATTAGCCTTTTTAATAACTTTAATGATAGGTTTAATAATATCATTTTTTGTAAGATCTCCATCTTCAGAGCAGAGCATTGAACAACCTAATAATCAGGGTACATTAGATGCTATCAAAGAAGCTTTTGGAAACAAAAGTTATGTGCTTTTAGTATCAGGATTTTTTGTTTGTGGGTTTCATATTACTTTAGTTGGCACTCATGTTCCAACTTATGTGATAGATCGAGGTTTAGAAAGCTGGACAGCTGCCGCAATTTTATCATTAATTGGCTTATTTAATATTTTTGGTTCACTATTAAGTGGTTATCTCTCATCTTTTATGAGTAAAAAAATAATATTAAGCGTAATTTATACTTTAAGAGGCATTTCGATTATTTTATTTATATTCTTACCAGCGAGTAATATTAACGCTTTTATATTTGGAGCAAGTTTTGGATTTTTATGGCTTTCTACTGTTCCAGCAACTAGTGGAATAGTTGCTCATATATTTGGAACAAAATATTTAGGTTTATTATATGGTATAGTCTTTTTAAGCCATCAAGTAGGTTCATTCTTTGGGGCTTATTTAGGTGGATTATTTCATGATCTTTATGGATCTTATAATTATGCGTGGTATTTAGCAATTGCTTTATCTGTATTTGCAGCAATAATTCACTTACCTATTAAAGAGCAACCAGTTTTGAGATTGAAAACAGAATAAATTGAATATAACAAATCAACTTACACAATTACACAATTCAGGAAAACCTTATATTATTTATAAATCTAATAAAGGATTTAATTTATATACTGATTTTTCAAAAAAAATTATATTAAATAATAAAAATATTTATTCTTTTTTAAATAAAAAAAAAAAAATTAAGAAATCTAAAAATACAGACCTTTTCATAGGTTTTTTTGGATATGAATTATTGAATAATTTGATAGGCATAAAAATTCCAAAACAAAAAAATATTAACCTCCCAAAAGGTATTTTTTATAAACCAGAAATTAAAATCAGTTTACCAAATAACTTAAATTATAGAGATGATAATTGTGCTAAAAAAAAGAATAATTTTAAAATCAATATAAATAAAAAATCTTATTCAAAAATTTTTGATAAATTTAAAAAAAAAATTAAAAGTGGTGAAACTTACCAAATTAAAATTTGTACAAAATATAAAACAATTTCAAAAATAAATCCTTTAGATTTTTTTTGTAGATTGTCAAAGACAAATTTAGCTCCAGAAGCTTTTATGATTAAAGATAAAAATTATTCAATAATAAGTTGTTCACCTGAAAATTTGGTGACTAAAAAAGGCTCTTTAATAACTACAAAACCTATAGCTGGAACTGTAAAAAAAAATAAAAATATGAACAAAATTAAGGCTTTAAATTATTTTAAAAAAAACATTAAAGAGACCAAAGAACATAATATGATAGTTGATATGGAAAGAAATGATTTATCTCGTATATGTAAAGTAGGTACAGTTAAATTATCAAAAGCAAAAGTTGTAGAAGAATATAAAGATCTTTTTCATTATGTTAGCTTAATAAAAGGTAAATTAAAAAAAAATACAAAAAATATCGATGTTATTAAAGCTATGATGCCAGGAGGTTCTGTCATTGGCTGTCCTAAAATAAACACTCTTAATCTTTTAAATAATCAAGAAAAAGAAAATAGAAATATCTACACTGGAAGTTTTGGTTATATAAAGTTTAATGGAGATATGAGATTTAATATCATTATTAGATCAATTTTAAATTTTAAAAATATATCAGAAATTTCAGTTGCTTCAGGTGTAGTAGTAGACAGTAATGTCCAGCATGAATTTAATGAAAATTATATAAAAGCAAAAGCATTAATTGATTTGTTTAAATGATTTACCTAATTGACCATAACGATTCATTTACTCACAATGTAGTTCATCAATTTTCATTATTTGATAAAGTTGAATGTGATAATTATAATAATATAAGTAAAAACAAACTGGAAAAAGCATCAGCAATTGTTTTATCACCTGGACCTGGAAGTCCAAAAAGTTATCCAATAACTTCAAAAATTTACAGGAAATTTAAGGGTAAAAAAAAAATAATTGGTATTTGTCTAGGTTTTCAACAAATATTATTTTGTGAAGGAGCAAAAATAGTTGAACAAAAAAAAATTTATCACGGATTTCAATCTAATATCCAGGTGATAAGTGATAAATCATTATTTAAAAAAGGCAAAAAATTTAAAGTAGGTCGATATCATTCTTTAAAATTAAAAGAACCTTTTAAAATTAAAGATTTTGAGATAACTATGAGATGTTTAGAATCAAAAGTTGCAATGTCTTTTGAAAATAACAAAAATAAAATTTATGGTTTTCAATTTCATCCGGAATCATTTTTAACTATCAATGGTAATTTACTCATTAAAAAAATCTTATCGGCTTAAAAATTTAGAGGAGATAAATTTTAGAGATTTGTGGGGTGATCATGGTATTTTTACTACAATGTGGATTTTTGGAAAACCACCTAAGATTTTATTTTTTAAAAATCATATTAAAAATTTAATTAAATCTCTTAAAAAATATGGAATTAAAAAAAGATTTATCAATAAAGATATTCTTAAAATTATAAATAAAAATTTATCAAAAAAAAAAAATTATAATCATTTACTTAGAGTTGCTTTAAATAAAAAAATTATTTCAATATCTCTCAGAAAAAGATTGCCTCCAAAAATAAATTTTGAATTAAAACTTGTAAATTTAAAGAGAGAAAACCCTCAATATAAAAATTTAAAATATAAAAAAATTTTATCACATTTATCTAAAATGGATAATTCAAAATCAGATATTGCACTTGTTTCTAAAAAGAAAATTTTGGAAACTGGAACATCCAATCTTTTATTTATAAAAGATAAAAAAGTTTTCACACCTAAAAAGAATATCTATGAAGGAAATACTTATAAATATTTTAAAACAAAAGTTAAAAAAATAATTAAAAAAGATATTTTAATTAAAGAATTAAAAAATTACGATGAAATTCTATTAGTTGGATCTGGCAAAGGTGTCGCTTCAGTTAAACAAATTAAACAAATAGAATGGAAAAGAAAAAATTTAAGCCAATATAAAATTTTTTTTAAAAATTATCGTTTAGCAATTAATAACTGTAAATTTCATAAATTTTAATATGAGAGATCCAAATAATCCATGTTTATTTTGTAATGCTAAAGAAAGTGAATATATTTTCGAAAATGATCTTGCTTATGCAAGTTATGACTCTTATCCTGTTACAGAAAATCATTGTCTAATTATTCCAAAAAGACATATTAAAAATTACTTTGATTTATCAAACCACGAACTTATTGCTTGTAATGATCTAATTAAAATAATCAAAGATGAAATAACCAATAAAGACCAAACTATAAAAGGTTTTAATATCGGAACAAATATTGGAAAAGTTTCAGGTCAGTCTATTTTACACTGTCATATACACTTGATTCCTCGTAGAGAAGGAGATGTAGACAATCCTCAAGGAGGAGTGAGATCTGTCATTCCAAACAAGCAACACTATAAACGTAAAATATAGCCTGTTATCAAAGATAAATTGGCCAGAGTTAGTAGTTGATCTATTTTTTTAAGTAGATTAGACATCTTTAAAATAATTTGAAAATAATCTAACATATGGCGGCCATGTTACAAACAAATCCATTTTCTATTTTAGCAGAAATAATTACTCCTTTAGCAATGCAAGGTTTTATAATTTTAATGATAGTTTTAATTATAGCTGGAACTATAATTCAAATGATTCATCATAAAAATCTTACTTATTTTTTTAACAATGCTAAAAAAGCAAAATTAGCAGCAACAAAAAAATTGGGTATTGGAGAAAGAACATCGATAATTGCAAAAACGGCAGTTTTAGACATTGGTACGACCTCAGAACTTGGTTTTGGAAAAAGAAGATTAGCGCACGTTCTAGGAATGTATGGAACAATATTATTTTGGTTATCATCTGTAGTTTTAGTTTTTTGTTATACAGGAGAAGGTAAATCTAATTCTGAAATATGGTCAATACTTTGGCACTTAGGTGCTATTTTAACTTGTTTAGGTGGATATTGGTTTTGGTTTTTTTTAAGAGTTGATGTGTCTTCAGAAGCTCACCCTTGGTATAGAATAATTAAAGCGGATTTATTTGTTTTAGCTTTATTAGCATGTTCAACTTTTGGATTAATTTGGTCTTATACACAATTTAATGATCAGATGAGTCTTTCTTATCTATTTTTAACTTTATTTATATCTTCTAATTTAATTTTATTTGGTGGTGTTTATTGGTCTAAGTTTGCTCATATGTTTTATAAACCAGGAGCTGCAATACAAAAAAATTTAGCTGAAGCAGACGGATCAAGAGATAATCTTCCTCCACCAGCGGATGCACCTGAGCAATTTGGCCTAGGTATAAAAAGAGAAGAGCCAAAACATTATTAATATGCTATTAGAAAAAGGAAAATAATAAATTATGTCAACATTTGTATACATGACTAGGTGTGATGGATGTGGTCATTGTGTAGATATTTGCCCATCAGATATTATGCACATTGATGAAAACATTAGACGTGCAAAAAACATAGAACCAAATTTTTGTTGGGAATGTTATTCATGTGTGAAGGCATGTCCAAATCACGCAATTGATGTTAGGGGTTATGCAGACTTTGCTCCTATGGGTCATAGCGTAAGAGTAAGAAGAGAGGAAGAAAAAGGAACAATTTCTTGGAAAATAAAATTCAGAAATGGAACAGAGAAAAACTTTGTATCTCCAATAACAACTAAACCTTGGGGTAAATTTATTCCTAAACTTGCTGAAGGTGATAAACCTAATCAAGGTGAAATAAATTCTCAAAGACTATATAATGAACCTGAAGGTTTAAATACTAAAAAAGAATTACCATCTGTTCCTAAAGAGTCTTTTAAAAAAGGTGTCTATTATTAATGGCTAAACACAAAACTCATTTTGAAGATTGTGACGTGTTAGTTGTAGGTGGAGGTATGGCTGGCACAGGTGCTACTTTTGAAGCTAGACATTGGGGTAGAGACTTAAAGATTGTTTGTGTAGAAAAAGCAAATATTGATAGAAGTGGAGCAGTAGCCCAAGGTCTGTATGCAATAAATTGTTATATGGGAATGCAATGGGACGAAAACCAACCAGAAGATCATGTGAGATATGCTCGTAATGATTTAATGGGCTTGGTTAGAGAAGATTTAGGTTATGACATGGCTCGTCATGTAGATTCAACAGTACATATGTTTGATGAATGGGGCTTACCTATGATGAAAAATGAAAAAACTGGAAGATATTTAAGGGAAGGTAAATGGCAAATAATGATCCATGGAGAAAGCTATAAACCAATTGTTGCTGAAGCTGCAAAAAAATCTGCTGATAAAATTTATAATAGAATAATGATTACTCATCTTCTAATGGATGAGTCTCAAGATAATAGAGTAGGCGGAGCTGTAGGTTTTAATATGAGAACTGGAGACTTCCATGTTTTTAGAGCAAAAACTGTAATCGTTGCAGCAGGTGGAGCATCTCACATTTTTAAACCTAGAGCTGTTGGAGAAGGAATGGGTAGAACATGGTATGCCCCTTGGAGCAATGGTTCAGCTTATGCTTTACCTATTGCAGCAGGAGCAAAAATGACTCAAATGGAAAATAGAATTGTTTTATGTAGATTTAAAGATGGATATGGACCAGTTGGAGCTTATTTTTTACACTTAAAAACTTACACACAAAATGCAAATGGAGAAAACTACGAGAAGAAATGGTATGATCAAACTAAAGAACTAGTAGGAGAATATATTGATCACCATCCAACACCTACTTGTTTAAGAAATCATGCGTTCATCCAAGAAGTAGCTTCAGGTGGAGGACCAATCCATATGGTTACTACTGAAGCTTTTCAAGATCCTCATTTAGAAACTGTTGGCTGGGAGAATTTTTTAGGAATGACAGTAGGTCAAGCAGTTGTTTGGGCATCTCAAAATATTGATCCTAAATACACAAATCCTGAATTAACAACATCTGAACCATATGTAATGGGTTCACATGCTACTTGTTCAGGAGCCTGGGTTAGCGGTCCTGAAGATTTATCACCACCGGAGTATTTTTGGGGGTACAATAGAATGCTTACAGTAGATGGTTTATTTGGTGCTGGAGACACAGTTGGTGGAAGCGCACATAAATTTTCATCTGGATCTTTTACTGAAGGTAGATTGGCTGCGAAAGCGGCAGTTAAATATATAGAGGATAAAAAAGCAGAAGGATTAAAAGTATCTGATAAACAGTGTGAAGATTTTAAGGCTATGATCTACAAACCTTTAGAAAACTACACTATAGCTCAAAATGAAATTACAGGAGGAACAGTTTCTCCAAGTTATATATCTCCAATTCAAGGACTTCAAAGATTACAAAAAATTATGGATGAATATGTTGGAGGAATTACTTCGAACTATATGACGAATAATAATATGCTTAAAAGAGGTCTTGAACTATTAGATTGGCTTCAAGAAGATTTAGAACAAATTGGAGCTGAAGATTATCATCAGTTGATGAGAGCTTGGGAGCTGAAACATAGAGCTTTAACTTCACAATGTGTAACAGAACATACATTATTTAGGGAGGAAACTCGTTGGCCAGGTTATTATTATAGAGGGGATCATATGAAACTAGATGATGAAAACTGGCATTGTTTAACAGTTTCTAGGAGAGACCCTAAAACAGGTAAGTTTAGTATGGAAAAAGTACCAGTTTATCACATCGTCGATGAGAAAGAGAAAAAAAAGGCTTCTTAATATTTAATTAAAGAATAAATACCCATGGATCTATTATCTAAATCTGATGAGGAGATTTTCGCGATAGGTAAACCCTTCTGGGATAATTTGATAAGATCCTCAAATCTTAAAGATTATGGGAGTTTTACTAAAGATTTTTCAACTCAAATGTTGTTCGGTGCAAATGAAGTAGAGCTTGGTAAGCAATGGGCAAACAACGAACTTATCACCAATTTAAATGAAACTTATGAGCCTTTTGGAACCTTAAGAAGGGGTGAGCACATAACTGTTTTGATCAAGCAAACAAATAAGAAAATTCCTGGGGAATTTTTAGGAAGACTGGTCTTAGGAGTGGAAGACGGCACGGTAAAGGTCTTTGGTGCAACAATTTATTAAAAAAAAAGTTTCTATATAATTTTAGTTTGACAATTTTTTTACTAGGTGTATTGAGAAATATAGATGCATCTTCCAAATATAAAAATTCCTCAAAAACTTGTAGAAAAAAAGACAACATTTATTAAAACTGGAATTTTTTCAGCGATAGCTGCTTGTTGGGGCGTGATCTTAGTTGGAACTTTTCTAACTTTTAAATAAATTATAGTTATAATTTTTATTTTTAGATGGAAGTTTTTTTACCTATAGCTCAAGTCTTTATTAATCCGATTGAAATACTTTTATTAAGCGCAATAGTAGGAGTTCTATCAGGTTTATTTGGTGTTGGTGGTGGTTTTTTAATGACACCATTTTTAATTTTTATGGGCATCCCTCCAGCATATGCTGTTGCAAATGAAGCAAACAATATTTTAGCAACTTCAGTATCAGGATCTACTACTCATTATTTAAAAAATACTTTAGATTATAAAATGGGTTTCATGATTGTAATTGGTGGTTCAATAGGAACAGCTTTAGGTATTTATACTTTTACTTATTTTAAAGGTATTGGAAAAATTGATACAGTCATTTCTTTAGCTTATATGTATATACTTGCAATTATTGGGACATTAATGTTGGTCGAGAGTCTTGGTGAAATTGATAAGGCAAAAAAAAATGTTGTAGAGAGAAAAAAATTACATGTACATTACTGGATACACGGACTTCCTTTAAGAATGAGATTTCCAAAATCAAAATTATACGAAAGTATATTTACACCTATTTTAATTGGGTTAATAGTCGGTTTCATAGCTGCAATAATGGGTATTGGAGGTGCTTTTATTTTAGTGCCAGCAATGATTTATATTATTAAAATGCCTACTAGATTAGTTCCTGGAACATCATTATTTGTTACTATTTTTGTAAGTGTGATAGTTACTTTTTTACATTCATTTAATTATGGCTCAATAGATTTAATGTTAGTTGTTATGTTAGTAGTAGGATCAATTATAGGTGTGCAAATTGGCCAAAAACTTGGAGAACAAATTGATAGTTCAGGACTTAAAGCTTTGTTAGCTATTTTATTATTGGTTGTTGGTATAGCTATTGCATATGATACTTTTTTTGCAGAACAAATACTAAATGGAACAACAAAAGTATTGAATACGGATTTAAATTTTTTCTCAAAATTCATTAAAGAATTTTCTAAAGATATGCCTTTCTTTTATGGATTATTTTCAATTATGTTTGCAGTTATACTTGGAGTTGGGGCAGCATTTATAAGACGTTTTATTTCAAATCTAAGAAAAAAATTTTTAGCTAAAGTTTAATTAAGCGCTTCTGTAAAGTTTGGTCATTACAAATTCTTTATGACCTAATGCTTCAGCGCAGGTTAATCTACCATTTGCTACTCTCAAAGTAGTTTTAATTAATTCGTCTCCAGCCTCTGATAAGTTCATTTCCCTTGATAGAATTTTTGAAACATCACAATCTATATGTTCACCCATTCCTTTAACAGTTAATGGATTTGCAGTTAATTTAATGACTGGCTCAATTGGGTTACCAACAATATTTCCTTGTCCAGTTGGAAATAAATGAATATTAAACCCCGCTGCTGCTTGAAGAGTTACACACTCTGCCGCTGCTGAAGAAGTATCCATAAAATATAAGCCCTTACCTTTTTTTGGTTCTTCAGCTGGTTCAAGAACATCAATGAATTTACAATTTCCAATTTTTTGAAAATTTCCAAAAGCTTTTTCCTCAATAGTTGTTAAACCACCAGCAATATTCCCTGCTGTTGGTTGACTTTCTGAAAGATCATCTGTTGCTTCTTTTAAAATAAAATCATTATAATTGTTCCATGTTTTCATAAATTTGTCAGAAGCCTCTTTGGTTGCACCCCTAGTTGCACAAACTTTTTCAGCTCCAGTTAATTCTGAAGTTTCTCCGAAACATAAATGGACACCTAGAGGCTCTAATTTATCCATTAAGTTTCCTACTGTAGGATTAGAAGCTAAACCTGAAGTAGTATCAGACTCACCACACTTAACTGATATCCATAGATCACTTAAAGGACATTCTTCCCTTTGTTTTTCTGAAGCCCACATAACAAATTCTTGAGCTTTTTTAGATGCTTTCATCGTAGTACCGATATCTCCAGTTCGTTCAATATGAAATCCTTCAACTGGCTTTCCTGTCTTAGCTATTCCATCAACAATTTTCTTAGTCCATTTAGGCTCAATTCCAATAACAATAACGGCAGCGACATTTGGATTACAACCAGTTCCAATCATTGTTCTAAAATGAAGTTCTAAATCAGCTCCAAATTGGAGTCTTCCGTATGAATGAGGAAGTGCTATTGTACCTTTAATATTATTAGCAACTGCTTCAGCACATGCATTTGAAATATCATCAACTGGAAGAATAATAACATGATTTCTTGTACCTGCTCTTCCGTTTTCTCTTTTGTATCCTAAAAAACTTTTTGGAATTTCCATTTTCTTACCACTTCTTCGTTTTTACATTATGAACATGTACATGCTCACCTTTTTTTATAGATTTAACTACTTTACCAATATCATGACCATATTTTAAAATTGTATCACCTTCGTTAAGATCAATCATTGCAATTTTGTGTCCTAAAGGTATTTCATCTACTGATTGAATATTGATAGTACTGTTATTTTCCATAATCCAGCAAGAACATTCCTGTTTTGGAGTAATTTTTTCTATCACTACTACTCCTACATTGTCTTTTTCGTCGTGAATTATAATATCAGTTGACATATAGTGTCGATTTGTTTGTTTGAAATTTGTAAAATCTTATATATTAATCGCAAAAATTAACAAACGAATTTTATTATAGTTTTAATTTTATATTTTAAAGAGGTTTAGTTTTATGACAAAAATGACAACAGAAGAAGCTTTTGTAAAAGTTTTACAAATGCATGGAATTGAACATGCTTTTGGAATTATTGGTTCAGCATTTATGCCAATTTCAGATATTTTTCCTGATGCGGGAATTACTTTTTGGGATGTAGCTCATGAAACAAATGGAGGTTTAATTGCTGATGGCTACACTAGAGCGACAGGAAAAATGTCCATGGTTATCGCCCAGAATGGACCAGGTATTACAGGATTAGTTACTCCAATTAAAACTGCTTATTGGAACCATACACCTCTTTTATTAGTTACACCTCAGGCTGCAAATAAAACTATGGGACAAGGTGGATTTCAAGAAGTTGAACAAATGAATTTATTTAAAGATATGGTTTGTTATCAAGAAGAAGTTAGAGATCCTTCAAGAATGGCAGAAGTATTAAATAGAGTTATAGAAAAAGCTATTAGAGGATCAGCTCCAGCACAAATAAATGTACCTAGAGATTTTTGGACACAAGTAATTGATATAGAACTTCCTCCAATCGTAAGACTAGAAAGACAAGCTGGTGGAGTTGATGCTATTAAAAAAGCAGCTGATTTATTATCAAATGCTAAATTTCCAGTAATATTATCTGGAGCAGGTGTTGTAATTGGAGACGCTATTGAAGATTGTAAAAAATTAGCAGAAAAGTTAGATGCGCCAGTTTGTTCTGGTTATCAACATAATGACAGTTTTCCAGGAAGTCATCCTCTAGCTGCTGGGCCACTTGGATACAATGGTTCAAAGGCTGGCATGGAATTAATAAAACAAGCTGATGTTGTTTTAGCATTAGGAACAAGATTAAATCCATTTTCAACATTACCAGGATATGGAATGGATTATTGGCCAAAAAATGCAAGCATCATTCAAGTTGATATGAATTCTGATAGAATTGGTTTAACAAAAAAAGTTACTGTTGGAATCTGTGGAGATGCAAAATTAGTTGCTAAACAAATATTAGAACAACTTTCACCTACTGCAGGAGATAAAGATAGACAAAAAAGAAAAGATAATATTCATCAAACTAAATCAGCTTGGTTGCAAAAATTATCAAGTCTTGATCATGAAGATGACGATGAAGGAACAGTTTGGAATAAAGAAGCAAGAGAAAGAGATTCTGATAGAATGTCCCCTAGACAAGCTTGGAGAGCAATTCAAGCAGGAATGCCAGAGGATGTAATTATATCTAGCGATATTGGAAATAATTGTGCTATTGGAAATGCTTATCCAACTTTTGAAAAAGGAAGAAAA
Source organism: uncultured Pelagibacteraceae bacterium (assembly GCA_902559635.1). Taxonomy (GTDB): domain Bacteria; phylum Pseudomonadota; class Alphaproteobacteria; order Pelagibacterales; family Pelagibacteraceae; genus Pelagibacter. The sequence continues at coordinate 52,989 of CACEIY010000003.1, forward strand.
TATTTAGCACCAGGCTTGTTTGGTCCTTGTGGTTATGGTTTTCCCTCAATTTTAGGTGCAAAAATTGGTTGCCCAGATACTCCTGTAATAGGATTTGCAGGGGACGGGGCATTTGGAATAAGTATGAATGAAATGAGTTCCTGTGCCAGAAAAGAGTGGCCCGCAATTTCAATGGTTATTTTTAGAAATTATCAATGGGGAGCAGAAAAAAGAAATTCTATTCTTTGGTTTGATGACAACTTTGTTGGAACAGAACTTGATCCTGAGTTAAGTTATTCAAAAGTTGCTGATGCTTGTGGATTAAAAGGTGTAACTGTTAAAACTATGGAAGAAACTACAAATGCTATCAAGCAATCTTGTAAAGATCAGAAAAAAGGAATAACGACATTTATTGAGGTAATTCTTAATCAAGAGCTTGGAGAGCCTTTTAGAAGAGATGCAATGAAAAAACCAGTAAAAGTTGCTGGAATTAATAAAGGAGATATGAAACCTCAAAAAGGTTTGATTTGAGTGCTTCAAACTGATGTTAAGATATGTAGTAATATCTTTAGTTAGCATATTATTCTCAGTATATTTTTTTGAAAGTTATATACTTTTTAAAGATTATCTTTCTACTGATCAGATTTTAAAGAATCAGCTTTTAAAAGAAAAGATATATAAAAAAAGCACAGGAAAAAACTGGGATAACAGGACAAGATTTCAGATTTACGAAAACAAAAAAAAAATAAACAATGATATTGCAATTAGGTTTCAACCCTCATATTTTTTAAATAAACAAAATTTATCAATTTTTCCTTTATCAGGTATTTCAAATTCTGAGACAATTCATTGTAATGAAAATGGATATTTCTCTATTTATCAAAGTGATAGATTTGGATTTAATAATCCAGATGAAGAATGGAATAATAAAGAAATTGAATATCTTTTAGTAGGAGACTCATTTACTCATGGTTCTTGTGTAAACAGACCAAATGACATTGCATCAGTTTTAAGAACTTTATCAAGCAAGTCTGCTTTAAATTTAGGATATGGAGGAAATGGACCCTTGATAGAATATGCTACCTTAAGAGAATATGTTGCTCCAAATGTCAAAAATGTTTTATGGGTTTATTGTGAAAGCAATGATTTATTTGAATTAGTTATTGAAAGACAGAATAAAAATTTACTAAGATATTTAAATTATGAAAATCATTCTCAAAATTTAAAAAATAGGCAAAAAGAAGTTGATGAATTATTAAATATAAACTTTGAAAAAGAACTACAGAACCAAATCAAAATAGAAACATTTAAGTCAGAAAAACAATTGTCAAAAAATAATAAGTTAAAATATAAAATCTTAAAATTTATTAGGTTGGATAGAACAAAAAAAATATTTAAAAAAAAAGATACCAAATATGATGATATAATTTTTGATGAATTTGAAAAAATTTTACAAAGTTCACTTAATTTATCCGAAACAAACAATGCAAAGTTAATTTTTGTATATATTCCTGAATACAGAAGATATAATAGTAGTAATTATTCTGATGAAAATTATAATAAAATAACATCAATTGTAAAAAAGTTAAATATCGACCTTGTCGATATGAGAAAAGTTTTCGATAATGAAAATAATCCTAAAATATTTTTCCCTTTTCAACAATTTGCTTGGCATTATAATGAAGATGGTTATAAAAAAGTTGCTGAAGCTATTTATAATTTAACTAAAGGTTAAAGTTATTTATTTTATTATGAGTGAAAAAATTAAAATTGGTAGTAATAGAGGTTTTGGAATAGTTTTTTTTATAGTTTTTGTAATTATTGGAATTTATCCATTAATAGATAATGGTGAATTAAGATTGTGGTCTATATTACTTTCCCTAATTTTTCTTACGCTTGGATTGATTAATTCAAATTTTTTAACTCCTTTAAATATATTATGGTTTAAATTTGGAATATTTTTAGGAAAAGTAGTTTCGCCATTAATACTAGGATTTATTTTTTTTATTGTTGTTACTCCAACAGGAATTTTAGTGAGATTATTTAAAAAAGATTTATTAAATTTAAAATTTAATTCCAAAAAATCTTATTGGATAGAAAAAAGTGGACCAAAAAGTAAAATGAAAAATCAATTTTAATATGAGTTTTATAAAAGAATTTTGGGAATTTTTAAAAATTAGAAAAAAATATTGGCTTCTACCAATTATAATTGTTTTGGTTATATTTGGTGGATTGATAGTTTTAACTCAAGGTTCAGCTGTAGCTCCATTTATTTACACAATTTTTTAACGTGTCATCAATTTTAGGAATTTCTGCATTTTATCACGATAGTGCTGCTTGCATCCTTAAAAATGGAAAAATTATTGCAGCCGCTCAAGAGGAAAGATTTTCTCGAAAGAAACATGACTTTAGATATCCACATAATGCTATAGAGTTTGTTTTAAAATATGCAAATTTAAAACTAAGTGAAGTTGATCAGATAGTTTTTTTTGAAAAACCTTTTTTAAAATTTGAGAGATTATTAGAAACTTATGTTGCATTTGCACCAAAAGGTTTTGTTTCTTTTGCTAAAGCAATGCCTTTATGGATAAAGGAAAAGCTTTTCCAAAAAAATCTTTTATTTAATAAGTTAAAAGAACACGACAAAGATTATAAATCTGATGATAATATTTTTTTTTCAGATCATCATCTTAGCCATGCCGCAAGTGCATTTTTTCCATCACCCTTTAATGAAGCTGTAATTTTAACTGCAGATGGAGTAGGAGAATGGGCAACAACTACTGTAGCAGTTGGAAAAAATAATAGTTTAGAGATTAAAAAAGAAATTCATTTTCCACATTCTCTTGGTCTTCTTTATTCTGCTTTTACATATTACACAGGATTTAAAGTTAACGGGGGAGAATATAAGTTAATGGGTTTAGCTCCATATGGTAATCCAATTTATGAAGATAAAATTAAAAAAATTGTAGACATAAAAGATGATGGAACATTTAGATTAAACCAAGAATATTTTAATTATGCCACTGGATTAACAATGACCAGTGATAAATTTATTAAACTATTTGGTCAAAAACCTAGGGATGCTAACAATGAGGATATAACACAATTTCATATGGATATTGCCTCTTCAATTCAGAAAGTAACAGAGGAAATAATGCTTAAATTAGCTCACTCAATATCAAAAGAATATAAAATAAAAAATTTATGTCTTGCAGGTGGTGTAGCTCTCAATTGTGTAGCTAATGGTAAAATTCTTAAAGAAAATATTTTTGAAAATATTTGGGTTCAACCAGCTGCTGGTGACGCTGGAGGATCACTTGGAGCAGCTTTAGCTCTTTGGCACATAGATCTTGGAAAAGAAAGAAAAGAAAATTTTACAGATAAAATGAATTGTAGTTATTTAGGACCTGAATATTCTAATAAGGAGATTGAAAATATACTTAAGAAGATAGGTGCAAACTTTAGGTCACTCTCAAAAGATGATTTGTTAAATTTTACTGTTGAAAATTTAACAAAAGGAAATGCTATTGGCTGGTTCCAAGGAAAGATGGAATTTGGCCCGAGAGCCTTAGGTAATCGATCTATAATAGGTGATGCTAGATCGCCTGATATGCAAAAAAAGCTAAATTTAAAAGTAAAATTTAGAGAGAGTTTTAGACCTTTTGCTCCTTCGGTTTTGCTAGAAGATTTAAATGATTGGTTTGATCTTAATACTGAGAGTCCCTACATGCTTATGGTTGGGAAAGTAAAAAAAGATAAATTAATTGAGAGTGTTGATAATTTTAAATCGTTAAAAGGATTAGAAAAGCTGAATTTAGTACGGTCAAAAATACCTGCTGTAACCCACGTAGATAATTCTGCCAGAGTTCAGACAGTTACTAGTAAAAATGGAATTTATTATGATTTAATTAAAAGATTTAAAGATAAGACTGATTGTCCCATTATAGTCAATACTTCATTTAATGTGAGAGGAGAACCTCCTGTGAATACTCCAATTGATGCTTATAAATGTTTTATGTCTACAGATCTCGATCTATTAATTATCGGTAATTGTGTTCTAGAGAAAAATAAACAAATAAATTTTAAATTATAGATGACAGGTATTTTTAAAAAAAAATATATTATTAATGAAAATTTTATTCAATTTAATATTAATGACAATACCGTAAAAAAAGTAATTGATTTTTATAGTGAAGCTCCATTTCCAAACTATGAGAAGAGTGATGATAAATCTTCTATTAATTTTAAAGGCGAAAAAAACTATTTGTCTAGAGAATTTAAAAAGTTTATTGGATTTAATAAAGATGTTTTAGAAGTTGGTTGTGGAACTGGGCAACTATCTTTATATTTTAGCATAGGTACAAATAACAGAGTCTACGCTTTAGACCCAACACTTGAGTCTATTAATCTTGGTAATAAATTTTCGATAAAAAATAAAATAGAAAATATAAAATTTGTAAATGCAGATATATTTGACGATGTTTTTAATGATAAAACTTTTGATTTTATTTGGACAAATGGTGTTTTGCATCACACAAAAAATCCTAGCTTGGCATTTGATTTAATTTCTAATTATTTGAAAAAAAATGGTTATATTCTCGTAGGCCTATATAATAAATATGGAAGATTAAGAACTTTATTTAGAAGGATACTTTATAAATTTTTCGGGGCATTTTTAATAAAATTATTAGATCCAACATTGAGAAATATAAAAAAAGGAAATGATCAACAAATTAAAGCTTGGATTAGAGATCAATATGAACATCCAGTTGAGAGTTTACACACTTTAGATGAGGTTTTAAATTGGTTTAAAAAAAATAATATTGAATTTATAAACTCAATTCCAACTTGTGGGTTAGACAATGAAGGAAATTCAAATCTTTTTAAAAAATCTTCGAAAGGAAATTTTATAAGCCGCCTGTATTCTCAAATATCGATGTTATTTAATTACCTTGGAGCTGACGGCGGACTCTTTATTGTTATAGGAAAAAAGATTGATTAAAAATGGATAAATGAAAAATGAATTAATAAATGATACTAGTTGCAGTTGGATAAATGATTTAGATCCAAGAAAAAATATAAAAATTTTAAAAAAAAATGATGATTGTGAATGGCTTATTGTTGGTGCTGGTTATACAGGTTTATCAGCAGCAAGAAAATTAGGGCAATTTTATCCAAATCAAAAAATTATTTTGATTGATGCTCAATTAGCAGGTGAGGGAGCTAGTGGAAGAAATTCTGGTTATTTGGTTGATACAACACTAAATGATGGTTTTACATCAAATAAAGCAATGGAAAGTTATAAAAAGAAAGCTGATATTTATGAATTGGGAATTAAAATAGTTAAAAAATTTATAAAAGAATATCAAGTTGATTGTGATTGGAATGAATGTGGTAAATACTTTGCTTCTTCTAGGAAAGAAGATAGAAAAATACTAACAAATTTTTCAAATACACTTTCTCAATTAGGTTACAAACATAATTTATTAACTAATAATGAATTATTAAAAAGATTAGGAACTAATTTTTATAATATAGCCCTTCATACTGAAGGTGGGATTTTATTACATCCAGGAAAATTAGTTAGATCAATGATAGATGTTTTACCAACTAATGTTTTTTTATATGAAAATTCATATTTATTGAAGTGGACTAAAAATAAAGACACAATTTTTTGTAATTTTAAAAATGGAAAAATAAAAACAAAAAAAATTATTTTTGCAACTAATGGTTTTTTAAATTCTTTAGGCATTAGATCTAATTATAATTTTCCAATAACTTTAACAGCAAGCATGACAAGAACCTTAACTGATAAAGAGTTTAAATCTATTGGAGAGCCAAAAGAATGGGGTGTTTTACCCGTAAGACCAATGGGAGCAACAATTAGAATGACCAAAGATAGAAGAATTTTAATTAGAAATACCGCAGAAGTTCACAATCCATTTCATATGTCAAAGATAGAGTTAAATAGAAGAGCGATAAAGCAAAGGATTGGTATCAAAAAAAGATTTCCACAACTACCTGATGATATCATTCAATCTTCTTGGTCAGGGATTGTTTCAAGAACAAGAAATAGTTCTCAGATTTTTGAGAAAATAGATGACAGTATTTTTGTAGCTGGTTGTTATAATGGATCAGGTATAGGAGTAGGAACTTTATTTGGAGAGCAAATCGCAATCAAAGCTAGTGAGGAAAAAACTAAGGAGATAGAAACTATAGAAGCTAGAAATAAACCTACCTGGCTTCCTCCAGAACCATTCTTAACCTTAGGTGTTAAAACTAGATTAATTTATGAACGTATAATAGCGAGATCTGAGGTTTAATTTAATACAGACATTGGATCTAAACGAGTTTGAAACCAATTTACTCTAAAATCTAAATGAGGTCCTGTTGATCTGCCAGTTGACCCAACTGTTCCAATTATATCACCTTGTAATATTTCATCGCCTACTTTTACATTAAGTGTAGCTAGATGAGAATAAATTGTTGAGATCCCATGACCATGATCCATAATAATAGTTCCACCAGTATAATATAAATCTGGTTCAGCCATAGTAATAATTCCTGTTGCTGAAGATTTAATATTTGTTCCTTTCTTAGCAGCAATATCTATTCCGTAATGAGGCCATTTAGGTTTACCATTTAATATTCTTTGACTTCCATAAACACCACTAATGATACCTTCTACAGGCATAATGAATTGATTTTTAAAAAAGGGTAAATCAGAATTAATTGCTCTTGCTTCACCAATCTTATTATTTTCTTCTTTAATTCTTTTATAAACTGATTCAGGAGGAGTTACTTTACTTTCTTCTAGACCATCTATTCTTTGAATATTGTATTTTCGTTTAAGAACTTTTTTTATTATTTTTTCTCTTTTTTCATTAGTGATTTTTGTAATTGTTACATCAAATTTTCTATCTCTATCAATTCCAAAAACAAAATAACCATCTTTAGAAACTCTTATTTCTTTTTTATCTATAATTATTTTAGCTGACGGATCAGTTATCCCAATTATGTAATGACCTTGTAAGAATTTACCTTTAAATTCAATAGCATTTAGATGGGTTGATATAAAAAAGATTATTAAAAAAAATAATCTAGATATTATTTTGCAGTCCATCCACCATCAACTAATAATGAAGTTCCAGTAATCATAGATGCTGCATCTGATGCTAGAAAGACCACAGCAGTAGCAACATCAGATAATTCAGCAAATCTTCCAAGAGGTATATTTCCTAAAACTTCTCGTTTAAATTTTTTACTTTTTAAAAATTTACTAGTCATAGGTGTTACAACAAATGTAGGACATATTGTGTTCACTCTTATATTATATTTTGCAAGATCAATGGACATACCTTTTGTAAGTCCTTCTAATCCAAATTTTGTCATATTATACACACTTCTTATCGGACCTCCTACATGACCCATTTGTGATGACATATTTATTATTGCTCCACCAACTTTTTTTCTGCTTTTTGATTTTATCATTTTAAGTGCACATAATTGGGCCAGATTAAAAGTTGCTATTGTGTTTATTTTAACAAGGTATTCCATATTTTTAGTTTTAACTTTTGTGAAATGTTCTGGAATATTATTTCCAGCATTATTTACTAAAATATCTATTTTTACTTGTTTATTTATAATTTTTTTAATTTCATTATAGTTAGTAATATCACAAACATAAGACTTGCATTTGGATTTTATTTTTTTTATTTTTCTTGAAACTTCATCAAGGTCTTTTTGAGTTCTACTTATTATAACAAGATTTGCTCCAGCTTCTGCTAAAGCAATAGCACAAGCTCTTCCTAGCCCTTTCCCAGCTCCAGTAACAACAGCTGTTTTGTTTTTAATGTTATATTTTTTTAAATACATAATTTAAATAAACAGTTTTATATCAGTATAAATCAATTCAATAGCAACAACTAGTATTGCTATTAATCCAAGCCAAGCTATCCATTTATATTTCTTAATCCAACCTGAAATTAAAGTAGCTCCTACAGCCATAATCGCTATTGATAAGAGCAACCCAAATATTAATAATAAATAATGATCTTTAGCAGCTCCAGCTACACCCAAAACATTATCTAAGCTCATAGTAAAATCAGCAATCAACACAGTAGTTATAGCTTTAAAAAAGCTTGAATTATCTACTTTTATATTATCATAATTTTCTGTTTGTTTTTTGATTACATCTACATAAAGTTTATAAACAATGTAAAGTAGAGCTATTCCACCAATTAATCTTAATCCTTTGATTTGTAAGAGATAAGCAGTTAATAAAGTAAGTATTATTCTCAAAATAATTGCACCACTGATACCCCAAAATATTATTTTTTTTCTTTGTTCAGAAGGAAATCGAGATGCAACCATTCCTATAATAATTGCATTATCTCCTGCTAAAACTAAATCTATTAAAATTATTTGGATAAATATTACGATTTGTTCAGATAACATTATTCGTTCAATATCATATCTGCACCCTTTTCAGCAATCATAATTGTTGGAGCGTTAGTATTGCCTGATGTAATATTAGGCATTATTGAAGCATCAATTATTCTTAAGTTTTGTATTCCTCTTGCTTTTAAAGAATTATCTACAACAGCCATATCATCATTTCCCATCTTACAAGTTCCTACAGGATGAAAAATTGTTTGGGTAAAATCTGAGCCAGCTTTAACCAATTCTTCATCATCTGTTATATGAACACCAGGCCTATATTCTTCAGGATTATATTTTTTAAATGTTTCAGTTTCTAACATGATTTTTCTAACAATTTTTAAACCTTGAGCAGCAACTTTTCTATCTTCATCAGTTGATAGATAATTCATTTTTATTTTTGGATAAATTCTACTATCATTACTAACAATGTTTATTTCACCTCTACTAGTAGGTCTTATATTTGCGACAGTAGGAGTAATTCCTTCAAAATCATGCATAGGAGTGATACCCAAAATATCAGTACTTACGGGTGAAACATGGAATTGTAAATTTGGTGTTGCTCTTGATGAATCACTTTTAACGAATCCACATACTTGACTTGCACCCATGGTTACTGGTCCACTTTGATTTACTATATATTCTAAACCCATTAAAAATCTTCCAAATAAACTTTCAACTTTTCTATTTAACGATTTTAAATTTTTAACTTTATAGACTGGTCTGAACATTAAATGATCTTGTAGATTTTTTCCAACTCCTTTAGACTCATGAACAACTTCAATTCCTAAATTTTTAAGTTTATTACTTTCCCCAATTCCAGAAACTTGAAGAATATGAGGAGATCCAATTGATCCTGCAGATAAAATTACCTCTTTATTTGCATTAGCTGTATATAATTTATCATCAATATAGTAGCTAACTCCTTTAGCTGTTTTTTCTTCAAAATTTATTTTCTGAACGTGAGCATTTACAACAATCTTTAAATTGGGTCTTTTTTTAACAGGATTTAAATATCCTTTAGCAGCACTACATCTTAATTTTAATCCTGGTTTATTAAAACTAGTAGTAAATTGAAAATAACCAACTCCAAAATTATCTCCAGTATTAAAATCACCCGTTTTTGGAATTCCAAATTCTTCAGCTGCATTTTGAAACTCATCTAATATTTTTAAATTTATTTTTTTATTAGCAACTGTAATTGGACCACTATTATTATGATATTCACTTTTACCCAATTCATTATTTTCAGATTTTAGAAAATAAGGCAAAACATCACTCCATCCCCAACCAGTATTACCTAATTGTCTCCATATATCGTAATCTTCTTTTTGACCTCTAATCCACAAAAGTCCATTAATTGATGAACTTCCCCCTAAAGTTTTACCTCTTGGATATCTTATTGATCTATTATTCATAGTCTCATCTGGTTCAGTTTTAAAACACCAGTCGACTTTAGGATTATGCATGGTTTTGAAATAGCCAACAGGAACATGTATCCAGGGATAGGTATCCTTTCCTCCTGCTTCTAAAAGTAAAATTTTATTTTTTGGATTTTCCGAAAGTCTATTTGCTAAAACACATCCTGCAGAACCTGCACCAATTATAATAAAATCAAAATTTTCCATTACTAGTTGAATAGTTTTTTTTATAATTCTTTTAAATGTTATTTACACTCATAATGCTCAATTGTCACTTGTGTCAGCTTTATTTTTCTGATTGTATGCCTTCGTTAAATTTAACTAACAAGAGGAAAAATAATGAAAAAAATCATTTCAATGTTATTTGCAACTATTTTAGTACTTGGATTTACATCTAGTGCGAATGCTGCAAAGACACTTAAATGTCAAACAGTCCTTAACACAAAAGCTGATGAAGTTAAGATGTTAAAAGACTTTACAGATACAGTTACAACTTTAACTGGTGGATCTCTTAAATTTGAAATCTTACCAGCTGGAGCAGTAGTGGGTGTTAAAGAAACTTTAGACGCAGTTGACAAAGGTCTGATTGATTGTGGTTTCGCATGGACACACTATTGGTCAGGAGATCACCCTGCAGCTATGTTATTTGGTTCGCCAGTAGCTGGTGGTGGTGTAGGTATTGATAATATCGCTTTCTTATCATGGTTTCAATATGGTGGTGGTAAAGAATTATATGACCAACTTTGGAAAGAAATGGGAAGAGATATTAAAGGATTTATGATTCAACCAGTTGGACCAGAAGCTTTAGGATGGTTTCCAAAACCAATTAAAGATATGGCTGACTTTAGAAAATATAAATTCAGAACTCCTCCAGGAATTCCAGGACAAACTTATAAAGACATTGGTATAGCATCTGTTGCTATGGGTGGTGGAGATATTCTACCAGCTCTAGAAGCAGGAACTATTGATGCTGCTGAATGGTGTTGTCCAAAACCAGACTTAACATTTGGTTTCCAAAAAGTATTAAAGCACTACTATTTACAAGGTTTACACCAAGTAGTGGTAAATGCTGACTTTTATATTACTGGAAAAACTTATAATGCTATGAGTGATCATGAGAAGAAGTCTCTTGAGGTTGCAGCTAATGCTTCATTAGCTAAATCTTTAAGTTACAGAATCTATGAAAACGGAAAAGCTTTACAAGAGTTAACTACTAAACATGGAGTAATTTTAGAAGATACACCTTCTGATTATTTCACAGAGTATATGGCTGCTGCAAAAGCATCTTTAAATAAAAATGCTGCAGAGAACAAATTCTTCAACGAAGTTTATAATTCTATGAAAGAATTTGCTGATATAGCTGTTCCATTCTGGAGTGGTGCTCAAATGTCTAATGCGAAGCTAGGAATGGCTCACGCAGCTACATTAAAGTAATCAGTAATTAATCTTGATTTGATTAGAGCGGACTTTTACAGTCCGCTCTAATTTTTTTAACTAAAATTTTATGGCAGACGAACCAAGTAAATTAGATATTTCAGATGAAATGATTGCCGAGAGGCGAGGAGGTTCAGGAAAAATGCCAGATGATATGCCATTATGGATGGCAAAATCTATTGTAAATATTGATAAATTTAGCAAGTGGATTGGCAATATTGTTTGCTGGATATTAATACCACTTATTTTTGCAATGACTTACGAGGTCCTTGCAAGAAAATTATTTTTAGCTCCAACGATTTGGGCTTATGATATTAGTCGTTTTTTATATGGAGCGCTTTTCATGTTAGGTGCTGGTTATGCTCTTTCTAGAGGAGTTCATATAAGAGCTGATTTTTTATATAGAAATTTTAAAATTAAAAATCAAGGCCTAATAGATTTTTGGTTATATCTTTTATTTTATTTTCCAGGTTTGATTGTTTTTCTTTATATGACAATAGGATATGTAGGAGAGTCTATCCAAAGAGGAGAGAGGGGCATGGATACTACTTGGATGCCCTACATGTGGCCAATAAAAACTTGTTTATTAATTGGTATTATATTTTTACTTATCCAAGGTATCTCCGAATTATTCAAAAGTTATTGGGCAGCAAAAAAAGGTGAATGGCCTGGAGCCTCTAAATGATAGCTGAGTTCATAGACCCTGCTATTTTAGGTTTTATACTTGTAGGAGTAATGCTTTTTGCAATCTTTGTAGGATTTCCTATTTCATTTACTTTAATATTTTTAGGATTTGTATTTGGTTATCTTGGATTCGGAAAGTTAGTTTTTTATTTAATGACTCTTCAATTCTCTATGGTCATGACAGAGCAAACACTTGCCGCCGTACCACTCTTTGTTTTTATGGGAATTATGATGGAACAGGCTGGATTAATGGAAAGATTATTTTCTGCATTTCAAATGATGCTTGCAAAAGTTAAAGGTTCTTTATATTACGCAGTTTTATTTGTCTCTGTAATTTTTGCAGCAGCAACGGGTATTGTTGGTGCATCAGTTACAATTCTTGGAATTATGGCTGCGAAATCTATGAACAGGTCTGGTTATGATGTTAGACTTGCTGCAGGGACTATTACCGCTGGAGGAACTTTAGGAATATTAATTCCCCCTAGTATTATGCTTGTTGTAATGGGGCCGATCATGGAAATACCAGTAATTGATTTATTTGCAGCTGCTATTCTTCCTGGAATTCTTCTTGCAAGTTTATATGCAGGATACACAACAATAAGATGTATGATCAATCCAAAGTTAGGACCAGTGCTGCCTGAAGATATGAGAGCTGCAAGTATGAAAGAAGTTTGGATTGAATTTTTTTTAGGATTAGTCCCACCTGCAGCTTTAGTATTTGCAGCACTAGGAAGTATCTTATTTGGATTTGCTACACCAACTGAAGCAGCAGGTTGTGGAGCTATGGGTGCTTTACTACTTTCATTAGCTTATAAAAAATTAACTCTTTCAAAACTACAGGAGGCTCTAGTTAAAACATTAGAGATCACAGCTTTAATAATGGTTCTAGTTGCGGCTTCTAACTTTTTTGGTGCTGTTTTTGCAAGATTAGGAACTCCAACTTTGTTAACAGAATTTTTATTAGGTTTAGAAATGAATAAATATCTAATCCTAGCAATGATAATGGCTATGATATTTTTATTGGGGTGGCCATTAGAATGGGTACCAATCGTGATGATAATTATACCAATAATTTTACCTTTAGTAGAAGCTCTAGGGTTTAATTTAACGTGGTTTGCGATATTAGTTGCTGTAAATCTACAAACCGCCTGGCTTTCTCCACCTGTAGCACTTTCAGCTTATTTTTTAAAAGGAGTAGTTCCTGAATGGGATTTGAAAGATATTTAT
>CACEIY010000004.1 GCA_902559635.1 uncultured Pelagibacteraceae bacterium
ATAAAGAAACACATAATCCAAAAATTAAAGAATAGTAGCCTATCAAGCTCGATAACATATTATTTTTCCTTCAGAATTGCTTTAACTTCTGGAGGCATATAATTTTCATCATGTTTAGCTAAAATTTTTGTTGCCTCAAAAAAACTTCTATCTTTTAAATATCCTTCAGCAACAACTCCTTTTCCCTCAGAAAAAAGATTGGGTACCACACCTGAATAAACAACATTAATTTCATTTTTAAAATCAGTTACAATAAAATTTATTTTCTCTGATGAAATTTCAATTGAATTTTTTTTTACCATTCCTCCTACTCTAATTTTTTTATCATTAAGTTCCTCTAATAATTGGATGTCTGAAGGTGATTTAAAATAAACAACATTTTCTTCTAATGATTTTAAAATTAGAAAAACTGATAATATTAAAGAAAATAATATAAGAATTACAAATAAAAATCTTAATTTAACTTTTCGACCATACATGGTTTAAAAGTTAAATATTATTAGTTCTAGATAAAATTTCTCTATTAATAATTTGTGATCTTGCAACTTCTGCTTTCTTAAAGTCTAGGGCCCCAAATTTAGATTCGAATTTCTTTTTTTCTTTAACATAATGAATTTTAGTAACAAAATACAATGATGTAAAAGAAATAAGTGTAAATGCAAATGCAGACCAAACATATAGTCCATATCCATTCATATAAATAAATTCACTGATCATAATCTATCTAAGCCTTTATTTTTAATTTTTATCAGTTCTGTATTATATTTCATTAAAAAAATTAACAAAGAAAATAGCGCAAATGCCGCAGTCATTATCAATAATGGAAATAACATTGATGAATGAATTGAGGATTTTGATAGTACATTAATAGATGCAGGTTGGTGTAATGTGTTCCACCATTCAACCGAATATTTAATAATTGGAACATTGATGATGCCTATTAGAGTAATTATTGTTGTAATTTTTAAAACATAATCTTTATTCTCATAAATTCTCCAAGCAACTAAATACATAAAATAAAAGAGTGCCAGAATTAACATTGAAGTAATTCTAGCATCCCAAGCCCACCAAGTTCCCCAGGTAGGTTTTCCCCAAATAGAACCTGTAACTAAAGCAACAATATTAAAAACCAAACCTGAAGGAGCAAAACTTTTTGCAATTAAAAAAAAATTTTTATTTTTAAAAATATATCCGCTTAAAGATAAAATTGTCATTGAAGTAAAAATTCCAAGAGTGATCCATGCTGAAGGGACATGAACATACATTATCCTTACTGAATGACTTTGCTTGTAATCTTCAGGTGAAAAAATTAATGCTTCAAGTAAACCTATTGAAATTACAATTATGAATAAAGCCATTACATATTTAGGAGCTTTAGACGTAATTAAAAAAATCTTATTGGGTTCAAGAAATTTAAATAAAAACTTCATTCTATTGATCTTTTATTATGAAAGAATTGTCTGATCAAGAATGTAGAGGGAGATAATGAAAGGAGTAAAAAAAAACACTCTTGACCAGATATAATTTAGATATAGCTAATGTGTATGTCTAAGTTTTGAGCTAATTGTGTTTAAATAATGATCTAATTTGAAGGCTTAAAATAACTAGAGCCTTTTTTGCCTGAAAAAATTTCCTCAATTAAAGGATGCTTTATTGGCTCATCAGAATCATCAATTAATAGGTTTTGTTCAGAAACATAAGCCTCATATGTAATTTCTTCATTTTCAGCCAACAAATGATAAAATGGTTGATCTTTTTTTGGTCTAACATTTTTAGGGATTGATTGGTACCATTCCTCAGAATTATTAAATTCAAAATCAACGTCATAAATCACACCCCTAAATTCAAAGTGTTTATGTTTTACTATATCTCCAATTGAAAATTTAGCTTTTTGAATTGCCATTAAGTTTAGTATGGGTATTTAAATATAAAAATCAATAACAAAAATATAAAGTTTTTATGAAAATCTTAATTGTGGTAATATCATTACAGTGAACAAATCGTTTTTAAAATTTCTCACAGATTTTGGCCCATTAGTAATTTTTTTTTACTTCTACTACGATAGTGGAAAAGATTTAAAGATTGCAATTCCTCCCTTTATAATTGCGACAATTATTTCATTAGCAATAATATGGTTTTTAGAGAAAAAAGTTCCAAAAGTCCCTTTGTTAGGTGGAATTTTAATTACTTTTTTTGGAGGATTAACAATTTATTTTGATAACCCAGTTTTTATTTATATTAAACCAACAATCATAAATATTTTATTTGGTTTAGCCCTGATATTTGGAAAATATTTTACCCATGAACCAGTTCTAAAAAAATTAATGGGAAAATCAGTTTCTTTAACAAATGAAGGTTGGGAAATATTAAACAAAAGATGGGTATATTTTTTCTTTGGATTAGCAGTATTAAATGAATTAGTATGGAGAACACAATCTGAAGAGTTTTGGGTAAATTTTAAAGTATGGGGTTTATTACCTATTACTTTTATTTTCGCAGCTTTCCAAATTGGAATAATGAATAAATATAAAACTAATGAATAATAACTTACGATTAGTAATAAATAATGTTAATGACAAAAAATTAGAAGATAAACATTTTTTTGAAAAAGATGAATTAAAAATTATCTTAGATCTATATGCAAAAATGGTGTCGGAAGGTTCCTGGAAAGATTATGGACTCAACATATCCAGTAAGCAGGTAGGTTTTAGTGTCTTTAAAAATGCAGCTGAAAATGCACTTTATAAAATATGTAAAAATTTTAAACCAAAGAATAAAAACCTTAAATATTTAATAGCTGATACTAATGGAAAAGTATTAAAGAACTCTTTTGATCTAAATATACTTTTAAAAAATACTAATTGGAAAAAACTGCAAAAATAAAATTATCTTCTTTGACCAAAAAGTCTAAGAAGCATAATAAACAAGTTAATGAAATCCAAATAAAGAGTTAAAGCTCCCATCACAGCTTTTTTCCCAATTAACTCACCCGTATCACTAGCAGAATACATATTCTTAATTTTTTGAGTGTCATAGGCAGTTAGTCCAACAAAAATTAAAACTCCTAAAACAGAAATAATCCAATACATCGGTCCTGAATTTAAAAAAATATTCACTATAGATGCAATAATAATTCCTACTAAGCCCATCATTAAAAATGAACCTAATTTTGTTAAATCTCTTTTAGTCGTATAACCATAAATACTCATCGCACCAAATGTTGCTGATGTTATAAAAAATACCCTTGCGATGCTTGTAGAAGTATAAACCATTAATATCCAAGAAAGAGATAAACCCATTAAAGCAGCAAAAATCCAAAATACAGTTTGTGCTTTTGATGCACTCATTTTATTTATTCCAAAACTCATATAAAAAACTATTCCAAGAGGAGCCAACATCACTAACCATTTCCATCCAGAGAAGAAAATTGTATTACCAAAAGAAGTCAAACCCACGATCGCCCCAGAAGAATCTGTGACTGCTGATAATTTGAAAGATATTAAAGCTATTATACCAGTTAGCAAAATTCCTGTGGCCATATAGTTATAAACTTTTAGCATGTAGGCTCTTAAGCCTTCATCCATAACTACTGCTGATTGTTGAGCTTCTTTTGCTCTTCCAAGAATTCCTTTTTTATCAAATTCCATAATGAGTGAAATATATAGTCTTTTACTAATTATTCAAGATACCTTAAAAGATTATTAAAAAATTAACACAATAAAATCTTTATGAACTACCAAAAATTAGGAAATACTAATCTTGACGTGAGTACAATTTGTCTCGGTACTATGACATGGGGCGAACAAAATAGTCAAGAAGAAGGTTTTGAACAAATGAATTATGCTTTAGATCATGGAGTAAATTTTTGGGATACTGCTGAATTATATGCTATTCCCCCAAAGCAAGAAACATTTGGCCACACGGAGATTATTATAGGTAATTGGTTTAAAAAACAAAAAAGAGAGACAAAGTAATTCTTGCAACCAAAGTTTCTGGTCCAGCTAGAGAATATATTAGAGGAGGAGGAAATAATTATACTTTAGATAAAATGACAGAAGCTTTGAATGGAAGTCTTAAAAGATTAAAAACTGATTATATAGATTTATATCAACTACATTGGCCAGAAAGAAATACAAATATGTTTGGAAGACTTGGTTACGAACATGCTGAAAATAAAGAATGGAACCAATTTGAAAATATTTTAGAACATTTAGATAAATTCATTAAAGAAGGAAAAATTAGATACATCGGTTTGTCTAATGAAACTCCTTGGGGAGTTACAAAATGTTTAGAGTTAGCTAAAAATAAAAAATTAGCTAGAATGATGTCTGTTCAAAACCCTTACAGTTTATTAAATAGAACTTATGAAGTTGGATTAGCAGAAATTTCAATTAGAGAAAAAATAGGATTACTGGCTTACTCTCCTCTAGCAAGTGGTTTCTTGACTGGAAAGTATAGAAATAATCAACTTCCAAAAAACTCCAGATTAGAGAGAGATGGTGAATTTTGGACTAGATATAACAAACCAAATACTTCAAAAGCTGTAGATGCATATTTTGAAATATCAAAAAAACATAACCTAAATTTTGCTCAGATGTCACTTAAATTTTGTGAAATCCAACCCTTTATTACATCAGTGATTATTGGCGCAACTAAAATGGATCAGTTGAAAACTGATATAGAAAGTGTAAATATAAAATTAAGTAAAGAAGTTATAAAAGAAATTAACGAGGTTCAAAAAGTTTATCCAAACCCATGTCCATGATTAAAAAAAAATTAGCAGTATTTTTTATTTTAATACTATTTACTTTATTTCCTTCTAAAGCTGCGGAATTAAAAGAAATTGGAAAATTTAAAGATTGGCAAACTATGGTTCTAGTTGAACCAACTGGAACAGTTTGTTTTGCACAATCATCACCTGTTTTACAAGCTCCAAAATCAAACAAAAGAGAGGCAAAATTATTTGTAACGTTTAGACCAAGTGAAAAAATTACAGATGAAATTAGTGCAAGTCCGGGATATGAATTTAACAAAAACAATTCCGTAACTGCGATTTCTGGGAAGAAAAAAATTAAATTTGATATTATTCAGCAAGGCTTTGCATGGATTGCAGATAATAAAATTGAAAAAAAAATGATTAAAGTCATGAAAAAAGGATCAAGACTAATGATTACTGGATATAATCAAAAAGGTTCACAAACTATTGATCACTACTCGCTTCTCGGGTTTACTAAAGCATATAATGCTGCAAAGTCAGCTTGCAGCTAGTTAATGAAACCAAAAAAAAAAATTGTCCTTGCCTATTCTGGAGGATTAGACACATCAGTAATTTTGAAATGGCTTCAAAAAAATTATAATGCTGAAATAATTTGTTATACTGCTGATATTGGACAAGAAATAGATAGAAAAAAAATTTATAAAAATGCCAAAAAATTTGGTGTTAAAAACATTATTATTCAAAATCTTAAAGACGAATTCGTGAAAAATTATATTTATCCAATGATAAGAGGTCACGCAGTTTATGAAGGTGTTTATTTATTAGGTACTTCAATAGCAAGACCTCTTATTGCAAAAGATCAAATAAAAGTAGCAAAAAAATTTAAAGCATATGCAGTTGCTCATGGAGCGACAGGTAAGGGTAATGACCAAGTAAGATTTGAATTAGGCTATCATTATTTTGGACCTAAAATAAAAATTATTGCGCCATGGAGAATTTGGAAATTAAAATCAAGAACAGACCTCATAAATTATGCAAAAAAAAATGGTGTACCTATTCCAAAAGATAAAAAAGGTGCTGCCCCCTTTTCAATTGACGACAATCTATTTCATACATCAACAGAAGGAAAAATTTTAGAAAATCCCAAGAATAATGCTCCCGAATTTATATTCCAAAGAACTACTTCGCCTGAAAAAGCACCTAATAAATCAAGTTTTGTAACGATTAATTTTAAAAATGGTGATCCATTTGCTATTAATGGAAAAAAATTATCTCCATCAAAATTATTAAAAAAACTTAACCAACTTGCAAGCAAAAATGGAATAGGAAGAGTTGATTTAGTTGAAAACAGATTTATTGGAATAAAATCTAGAGGAGTATATGAAACACCAGGAGGGACTTTACTGATTCATGCCCATAGAGCCATGGAGTCTGTAACTCTAGATAAAGAAACTATGCATAAAAAATATGAGATCATGCCAAAATATGCTGAACTAATTTATAATGGTTATTGGTTTTCTAAATCAAGATTTAAGCTTCAAAAAATTGTAGATAAAAAAAGATATAAAGTAAATGGATCTATTAAACTCAAACTTTATAAAGGTAATATTACCATTTTATCTAGAATGACTAAAAGTAATGCCTATTCAATGAAAAAGGTATCTTTTGAAGAAAACAAATATTTCAACAAACATTATGTTGAAAAATTTATAAATTTTCACAAGAAAAAATTAAAATAATTAAAAAATTATTCTTTTGCTTTTTTTTTAGCTATTTCCCTCGGATCTGGAATCCTACCAAAAGAAAACTGTATTGTTCTTATTAAGACCCATCCTAAGGCCATAGTTGACAATATATAATATATAAATGTCAATGAATCACTTTTTGCAAAATCTTCTAGATCTGCTCCAAAATAAATTATGTTCCAAAATAGAAAAAAGAATATTTCGTAAATAATTATAACTTTGAACATTTTGTAGATGCTAACTATATTGATTTGGAATTTATTCAAATTTTTGATATTCATTTTTTGTCGCAGTAAATGATTGTAGGGTATTTTTAATCTGCGACAAAAATGACAAAGAATGAGAGTAAATTATAAAATACTCATAATTTAGTAGTATGGAAAATATAACTAAAAAACTTCAGCTAGTTTTACTATCAATAATTCTTTTAAGTACGGTGATAGCTGTAGGAATAGAAATAAAAACAATGTTAATTAATCAATCAGTTACCTTAGCTGACTTGTTATTAATGTTTCTATACTTAGAGGTGATGGCTATGGTAAGAATTTTTTGGGCTCAACAATCAATAAGTATAACTTTACCTCTTTTAATTGCGATTACTGCTTTAGCTCGATTTATTATATTACAAGGAAAAGAAATGGATCCAGCAGCATTAGTTTATGAAGCTATTGCTATAGTTTTAATTGCAGCTGCAATAGTAATTTTAAGACTAAGACACAGCGACAAATTGGGTCTCAAGAAAAAAAAATCAAAATAAATTAATATGAGATTTGAAACTTCGAGGGCTAAGGCCTTAGATCAATTAAATAATTTTGTCGAAAATAATCTTTCAGAATATTCTAAATTAAGAAACTTTGATTTTGGACCTAATATCAGATCTAATATTTCTTGTCTATCTCCTTACATTACTCATGGAGTAATCAATGAACTAGAGGTAATTAAAACATCTCTAAATAAATTTTCTTTTGCAAAAAATGAAAAATTTATTCAAGAAGTATTATGGCGTGTCTATTGGAAAGGTTGGTTAGAATTAAGACCAAATGTATGGTCAGATTATTTGATAGAATTAAACCAAATTAAACTAGAGTATAAAAATAATAAAAATTATCTAAAGGCTAAAGAGGGAAAAACCAATATAGAATGTTTTGACAACTGGATAATGGAACTTAAAGAACATAATTATCTCCATAACCACACAAGAATGTGGTTTGCAAGTATTTGGATATTTACCTTAGAATTGCCATGGCAATTAGGAGCGGAGTTTTTTATGAAACATCTTTATGATGGAGATGTAGCTTCTAATACTCTTGGTTGGAGATGGGTAGCTGGGATACAAACTAAAGGCAAACATTATCTTGCTAGTGAATGGAATATTAAAAAATTTACTAATAATAGATTTCAAAATATTAAACTCAATGAAAAATCTCCTCCAAAAATATCTAAAAAAACTTATTCAGTAATAAAAGAAGATTTTAATAATCCTGAAAATCTTCAAGAAAAAGATCTAATCATTTTTGACAATAATTTATCATTTGAAATTTCTAATTTTAAAAATAAAAAATTTAGAAAAATTTTTTTAGTTTGCAATAAAAATGAAAAAAGATTTATAAAACTTAGTGAAAAAGTATTAAAATTTAAATCTCTATTAATTGAAGATCAAAAAAAAAGATTAGAAAATAAATCAATTAATTGTGAAATTATTGACATAGAAGAAATAAAAAACTTTAAAGAAGAAATTTATGCGCTTTATCCAAATATCAGTGAAAATTTAGATTTTATTAACTCTAACAGTATAAATAATATTAAATTTTTATATAGAGAACTTGATCAATATTCTTGGCAATATTGTAATAAAGGTTTTTTTAATTTTAAAAATTATATACCAAAATTAATTTCAATATTTAATTAAAACCACCTAATCATTCCAAGAATGCCTGCCGTTGCATAAAAAAATTGCAATAACAATATTCCCTTGTGGTCACCTCTATAAGCCCAAATTCCAATTAAAATTGCTGATAAAAGCAATAAACAGAAACCAAAAAATTCTATTCCAATATTTAATGCCACAAACAATGAATAAAGAATTGCAGTAATAACACCTGCCCATTCAAAAATTTTATTATTCATAAATCTTATAGAAATTCCCCATATTTATTCTAGCTCATATTTTTTTTGTTTTTTTCTATTGTAAATTTTTTTTTTATTTTGAATTATCTTGTTTCGTAACATTGGCTCTCTAAGTAATTTCGCTATTGGATTTTTCTTATTTAATTTTTTTTTCTTTTTTTTCCTAATTTTCATAACATTTTTTTAAAATTATCATAAAGAACCTCTGAATAATTATTCATATCAGAAATATTTTCATTAGCAGCTTGATTAAATTTTTCTAAAGCACCATCTCCCAATTGATCTTCAAGAGCTTTTTTATACTCTGGAACACATCCCCACTCATTAACTGTAGTATCTTTAATTTCGATATGAAATTGAATACCATAAGCATGATTTTGATATTTAAAAATTTGATATTTAGTGACAGGTGATGAAGCTAACAAAGTAACATCTTTATTATTTTCTATTCCTTGAACCTCATATGAATGCCATTGTAAACTTTTAATTTTATCTGGGAATTTTGAAAATAAATCATCTTGATTTTTTTCTTTGGTAAAATTTATATCCATCATACCAATTTCAGCTGGACTAGACTTCACTACTTTACCACCAACTACTTCACCTAATAACTGACAACCTAAGCAAAAACCTAAATAAGGTTTTTTTAGATCTACTACAAATTCTTTAATTCTTTTTTTTTCTTCAATTAACCAAGGGTATTCTTTTTCCATATAAGTATCCATTGGACCACCCATACAAAACATTCCATTAAATTTACTTAAATCTCTTGGAATTTTTTCTCCTTCGTCTAATTCAATGGTAGTTAAATTTAATCCTTCGGCCAGCATTAAATCTTTAATATAACCAGGATCTTCAATTTTAATATGTTGTAAAATAATAATATTCACTAAACATTAACTTAGCTTAGAACACTTCTTTGAACAATATTTTACTCTATACCAATTCAGCTTCCATTTCTTTCGCCAAACAAAAGATCTTTTACAAACAGAGCAAATTTTAGAAGGTAGGTTTTCTTTTTTCACTAAATTGTATTTTGTTTAATAAATTTATCAGCCTCAAATAGAATTAATTTTTTTCTATCTTTTTTCATTTTATCAAAAATACGAACCATCATTGACAATCTTGGGTTTGTTAAAAAAAATTTTCTATTTCGATCAATAAATCTCCAATACAATCCATCCATTGTGTTACACCAGTCACCCTTTTTAAAATCCATCATTTTCATAAAATAACTTGATCCACAGATGTAAGGTTTCGTAGCAAAAATTCCCCCATCACTAAATAAACCCATACCATAAACGTTCGGTACCATTACCCAATCAGAAGAGTCTACGAACATCTCCATAAACCACTTGTAAACAATTTTTGGTTTAATTTCACAAAGGTTCATAATGTTTGATAAAATCATCAATCTTTCAATGTGATGAGACCATCCATGATTCATAGCATTCCTAATCGCATGGTCTAATGGTGGTAAGCCAGTTGTTCCTTGATACCAAGAATTTTTCATTTTTCTATTTTGATTAAAGAAATTTTTATTTTCCATTTCATCAGAATAACTTTGATAAATACCTCTCATAAACTCCCTCCAACCTATTACCTGACGAATATAACCTTCTAGTGAGTTCATTCTTATTTTATTTTTTTTATGAAAAACTAAAATTTTCTGAATTATAAATTCAGGAGTTATCAAACCTAAATTAATATAAGGACTTAAAGCACTGTGAAATAAAATATTGTCCTTTTGATTAACTGCATCTTCATAGTCACCAAATAAATTTGATTTTTCTTTAATGAAAAAATTCAAAAGTTTGACTACATCACCATATTCTGTAGCTAACCAAAAATTATTTGTACTTCCAGGATGTTTTTTAAATAACTTTTCAACAATTGGCTTTAATTTTTTAGTATGACTAGTCTCGTTAATTTTTGGAAATTTTGGAATTGAAATATCTTTTGGTAACTTATTTCTATTATCTTCATCAAAACTCCATTTGCCACCTACTGGATTTCCATCAGCACCCATTAATATTCCAGATTTCTTTCTAATTTCTTTATAAAATGAAGCCATAAAAGGCTTTTTTGATTTTTTTAAATAATGTTTAAATTCATCTCTAGAATTTAAAAACATCGGTGTTTGAACAATATTCCAATTAATTTTTTCTTTTTTTAAAAACTGTGAAATTTTTTTTTCAAAAAATTTATCTTCAACTTCAAAACTACTAATTTCTGTTATGTTTTTTTTTGTAATTATCTTTTTTAATTTCTTAAAATAATCATTTTTAAAATTATTTTCTTCAATTTTTAAATAATCTAATTTAAATTTATTTTTACTAAGACTATCTGCATAAGATCGCATAGAAGATAAAAATAGTAGTATTTTTTGCTTATGATGTTTTTCATAGGTACATAATCCATTGTCTTCTGCCATAAAAAACAGGTGGTCCTTTTTGAAGCGGTCGAGGTATTTTAATGGAAATAATTGATTACCAAGTATAAAAAATAATTTCATAAACAAATATAACTAATAAAAAATTTGATGTCAGAAAAATATCTTATTTTGGGTGCGACAGGATCTATCGGATCAAATTTAGCTCAACAATTAAAAAATTCGGGATATGATATTCACTTAATTGCAAGAAATGAAAGTGAGGTTAGTTCAATTGCAGAAAAACTAAAATGTACTTACACAGTTGCTGATGTTCTCGAAGAAGGTTTTGTAGATAAAGTTAAAGCAGATATTGATGATATTAAAGGTCTTGCTTATTGTGTAGGATCGATAGATTTAAAACCTCTGAGAATGGTTAGTGAAGAAGATTTTAATAAATGTATGAAATTAAATCTTTATTCAGCAGTTGATGTTATCAAAGGATATCAAGAAAGTTTAAAAAAAAATAAAGGCTCAATAGTTTTATTTTCAACAGTTGCTGCTCAAAGAGGATTTACAAATCATGCTATTATAGCTTCAACAAAAGCTGCTGTGGAAGGATTAACAGTATCTCTAGCAGCAGAATTTGCCCCTAACATTAGAGTAAACTGTATAGCTCCAAGTTTAACAAAATCTAAAATTGCAAAACCTATGCTTAAAAATAATGTAATAGCAGAAGGCATCGCAAAAGCTCATCCATTAAAAAGGTTAGGGGAAGGAAGAGACTCTGCTTCTCTAGCTAAATTTTTAATTACTGAAGATAGTTCATGGGTTACAGGTCAAATAATTGCTGTAGATGGAGGGAGATCAAAATTATCTTAGAAAAAAATTAATTATCTAAAATTTTTTTTTTTGCTTTTTCAAACTCTTCTTGTGTTAAAACACCACTTTGTAAAAGTTCATTTAGTTTATTTAATTCACTAGTTAAATTTTTAGGATCATTTAATGAGTTTTCTTTTTCTTCATAATTATCAATTTCCAAATTAGATCTTTTAGAACTTTTTGCACCAAATCCTGTCATGATAGCTCTACCACCTAAATAAAGCACAAAAATAAAAATAGGAATTACTAATCCAAAAAAAATTATCTTTTCCATAATTTAATCTTCATCTTCCTCTCTCCAATTTTTTTCATACATTAGCCAAGCAGCATATATTACTGAAAATGTTCCAACGATCATACCATAATCAAATCCAGTTTGTTGATCAAATAAGTACCAACCTAATTGAGTTGCTCCAATTGGAGGAATTGTAAGTATAGCCATAAGAATAACTATCCTGTAGGGATATTTTGGTTTTTTCATAACCTAAATTTATCAAAAATAATCTATAGATTTAAATATTAAATTTGCGATCTTTTGAAACAGTCAATTGTATTTTTTAATAAACAAGCA
Organism: uncultured Pelagibacteraceae bacterium; assembly: GCA_902559635.1. Classification (GTDB taxonomy): domain Bacteria; phylum Pseudomonadota; class Alphaproteobacteria; order Pelagibacterales; family Pelagibacteraceae; genus Pelagibacter. The sequence continues at coordinate 12,414 of CACEIY010000004.1, forward strand.
ATCGTCATAGGTCCAACACCGCCAGGAACTGGAGTTAAAGCTTTTGCTTTTTTTGATACTTCATCAAATGCTACATCACCAACAATTCCTTTATCAGTTTTATTTATACCAACATCAATTACAATTGAGTCTTTTTTAATCCAATCACCTTTAACTAGTTCTGGGATACCGACAGCTGCTACAATAATATCTGCCTCTAAGCATTCAGCTTTCAAGTCTTTAGTTTTTGAATGAGTAATTGTTACTGTACAATTTTCTTTTAAAAGAAGTTGAGTCATTGGTTTACCATTTAAATTTGACCTTCCAACTACAACTGCTTTTTTTCCACTTAAATTAGGTTCAATTTTTTTTATTAACAAATAACATCCTAATGGTGTGCATGGCACAGAACTTTCATAACCTGAAGAAAGATTTCCTACATTAATTGGATGAAACCCGTCTACATCTTTGGAAGGATGGATTGCCTCAATAACTTTTTGTTTATTAATATGCTTTGGTAACGGCAACTGAACCAAAATACCTGATACACTCACATTTTTATTTAATTCTTTTATTTTATCTAAAACAACTTTTTCTTCTATACTGTCTGGATACTTGATGATCTCGGATTTAAGCCCAACTTCATTGGCAGATTTTTCTTTATTTCGAACATAAATTTGACTTGGTGCCAAATCTCCAATTAAAATTACAGATAATCCAGGAACTCTATTATATTTTGCTTTTAAAGCAGAAACTTCCTTTTTAAGTTCTTCTCTTAATAATGCTGCTTCTTTTTTACCATCAATTAAAATCATAAATTTTTTAGAATATCATAGGTGCAATGTAGAGTTTCATACACATTTCTATAAACCAAATCAATAGAAGTAAAATTATAGGTGATATATCTAAAGAACCTAAATTTGGGAGGAAACGTCTAATTCTATTTAAAAAAGGATCAGTTAATCGATAAGTCAGTTCTAAAACTGCATAAACAAATCTATTTTGTGTATTTAAGATGTTAAAAGCAATCAACCAACTAACTATAACATTGGCTATCACCACATAGGAATACAGTTTTAATATCTGCAAAACTAAATAGAAAATAGCTATCATTTTTTTTCGATATAAATTGACTGACTCGGAAAAGCAAAAGAGGCTTTGTTATTTTCAACAATTTGTTTAATTTCAATTGCTAAACGTTCTTTTACTGATAGCCACTCATTCCAACTATCTGTTTTAGTAAAACATCGTACATACATATCTATCGAACTATCAGAAAATTTATCAACTCTTACTGCTAATCCTATACTTGTATTAAAATCTTCACTCTTATTAATATGATTTTCTATCTGATCTCTTATAGTTTTTAATTGATCTACAGTAGTGTCATATTGGAGAGTGATTATCCAACTAATTAACCAATTTGATGTCTCACTAATATTAATAACAGCATTTTCTGCAAACTGAAAATTTGGAATGATCGCTAATGATTTATCAAATTTTCTAATTGTCGTAGATCTAAAACCAATTTTTTCAACAATTCCCTCTATTATTCCATCAACAGAAATCCAATCTCCAATTTTAAATCTTTTTTCTACAAGAACTAAAATTCCTGAAATTAAATTTTTAAATAAATCTTGAGCGCCTAAAGCTACAGCAACCCCAAACAAACCTAGACCAGCAATAATTGGACCAATTTTTATACCCCATAATTCCAATACGGCTGCCAAACCCAAAATAAATATAAGTATTTTTAGTGATTTAATTATCCAGCCAATAAGTTCTCTTGTTAATAATTTATCCAGTCCACTTAGTATATATGAGACAGGTTCTATAATTTGATGAATAACCCAAAAAATTAAAATAGTTATTAAAGTTCTATTAATTGTATCCACTACCTCTCGACCTTCAATTGAGAAAGTCATGTAATAACTTGCAATAAAAAAACCTAAAACAATTGGTAAAAATCTTGCTGGACCTGTAAGAGATTGAACAAAAGTATCATCTAGTTTATTTGTTGTTCTTTTTGAAATAATTTCTAATTTTTTTATAATCAATTTGCTAATCAATCCTCTAAAAATTAAAAATACTAAGAATATTAAAATTCCAATCAGTATTTGAAAAATATCAACACCAAGGATTCCCTTATTCCAAACTGATAAGAATATTTCTGAAAAATTATTTATTAATTTCATAATTAAATTTTATATAACAAAAACTCTTCTTCTCCAGGATTAAAAAGAAAAATTTTCTTCCATTTAATTTCATTCAATATTGATGAGGTTTTTTCGCTTATACACATTAAATTTGTATTCATCCAAAGATTTTCTGATTGATAAATTTTGATAAAATTTAAAAAACTAGAAGCACTATTTTGAGAATAAACATAAACCATATCTGGCATATTCATTTTTAGATCTTTAACAAAATTTTCATCGAATTTCTGATTATGACTAACTTTGTAATTAATAACTCTTTTAATGCTATAACCCTCTTTTAATAGTTTTTGATCTAGATCAACTGAAATTGTTTCTCCACTAACATAAAGTAGTTGTCTGTCTGTTAAATCATAATATTTTAAAATTAATTCTTTTAAATTTGAAACATTTCCTTCAGCAGAAAATGTATTTTGAAATCCCACACTTCTTGCTTTTTTTTCGGTTGTATCTCCTACACAAAAACACTTTATGTTTTTATCTAATTTGTTTAAATGTAAAAATTTTACTGCATTAGCACTTGTAAAAATGATTCCACCATAATCAGAAAAATTTATCTCTTCGTGGTTAATTTTATTAATGCTTATTAATGGAAGATGAGAAACTTGATGGCCTAAAGATTTAAATTTTAAAATCATTTCTACAGAGTCTTCTAATGGTCTAGTTAATAATATATGCATATTATCTTTTATAAGAATTTTTTGATTTTGTTTTTAAAATTTGTCCAACTTCTTTACCAAGCTCTTTAAATTTATCAATTTGACTAGATTTTTTTTCATAAAATCTTTTAGAACCATCTAAAGAAAATAATTCAGCCTCTACAGTTATTTCATCATCTTCTATTTTAGAATGAATACCTACAGCTGTTTCGCAATCTCCTTCTAAAACTTTTAATATATTTCTTTCTGTATGAGCTCTTTTATATGTTTCTTCATGATTAGTTTTTTCTAAAATAGAAATTATTTTACTATCATTTTCCCTACACTGTAATGCTATAATTCCTTGTCCTGCACTTGGAATTATTTCTTCAACTTTAAATATTTCAGAAATTTTATTTTCAAGTTTTAAATATTTCATTCCAGCATATGATAAAATTATTGCATCATATATTCCTTCTTTTAATTTTTTTATTCTAGTATCAACATTGCCTCTAATAAGTTTACAATCGATATCTGGTCTAATTTTTTTTATTTGAAATTCTCTTCTGTACGAAGAGGTTCCAATAATTGATTTTAAATTTAATTCTTTAAGTTTTTTTTTATCTGTAGTTATTAAAATTTCTCTTGGATCATTTCTTTCTAAAAACGTATCTGTTCTGAGTCCTTTTGTTTCAATAGCAGGCATATCTTTAAGCGCATGAACTGCTATATCAATATTATTATTCAGAAGTTCGTTTTCAATATTACTTGAGAACAAACCTTTGCCTCCAACTTCTGATAGTCTTGTATCCTGAACTTGATCGCCTTTAGTTGTAATTGTTTTAATAACAATATTTTCCTCACTTAAATTTGTATTTTGGATAATTTTATCTTTAGCTTTTTGGGCATAAAGTAATGCTAACTTGCTACCTCTAGATCCAATAGTTATTATTTTATTCATAAATAAATTTATTTCTTACTTGTATTGAGATTGTACAATTATTAAAAACTATTTGAATGAACAAAAAACCCTTAATTCTCGGAATAGAATCTAGTTGTGATGAAACAGCCGCATCTATAATAACTGAAAATAAGCAAGGGATTCCAATAATTTTATCTAATATCATTTCAAGCCAAGTAGAAGTTCATAAAGAATTCGGTGGGGTAGTTCCTGAACTTGCGGCTCGTTCTCATATAGAAAAAATAGATTGGATTGTTGAAAAAGCAATAAATGAAAGTGGAAGAAAAATTGAAGAGATAGATGCCGTGGCATCAACTGCGGGCCCTGGTTTAATTGTATGCTTGTCAGTTGGATTAAGTTTTGGCAAAGCTTTTGCAACAGCAATTGATAAGCCATTCATTGCTGTAAACCATTTAGAAGGACATGCATTAAGTCCAAAACTAAATTCAAAACTAAATTTTCCATATCTATTTTTATTAATATCAGGAGGACATTCCCAATTTTTAAGTGTTAATGGTCTTGGAAAATATAAAAGGTTAGGAACTACTATTGATGATGCATTAGGTGAAGCTTTTGATAAAACTGCAAAACTTTTAGGAATTGATTTTCCTGGGGGGTCTCAAATAGAAATTTTAGCTGAAAAAGGTAATTCTGAAAAATATAATTTACCAAAACCAATTTTTAACAAAGGTGGTTGTAATCTATCTTTCGCTGGACTTAAAACTTCAATTTTAAAAATAAGTAAAACTATTAAAACAGAACAAGAAAAATTTGATTTAGCAGCATCTTTTCAAAAAACAATTGAAGAAATATTATATAAAAAAACTAAAATTGCTTTTAGTGAATTTGAAAAACAAAATAATTTAAAAGAAAAAATATTTGTAGTCGCTGGAGGTGTTGCCGCAAATAAAAAGATAAGATCTATGTTAATTAAATTATGTAAAGAAAATAATTATCAAAGTATATTTCCCCCTATAGAATTATGTGGAGATAATGCTGCTATGATAGCAATGGTTGGTTTAGAAAAGTTTAAATTAAAACAGTTTAATAATTTAGATCATCCTGCAAAACCTAGGTGGCCTCTAGATGAAGATGCTATTTTTTTAAAAGGTGCAGGAGTACAACTATAATGAAATACTGGTTACTAAAATCAGAACCAGATGTTTGGTCTATTGATCAACAAAAAAAAGCTGGCATTAAAGGAGCTCAATGGGATGGGGTTAGAAATTATCAGGCTGCAAAAAATTTGAAAAGTATGAAAAAGGGTGATCTTTGTTTTTTTTATCATTCAAATATTGGAAAAGAGATAGTTGGTATTGTAAGAGTTATTAAAGAATTTTATTTAGATAAAACAGATAATAATGGTAAGTTTGTTGCTATTACAGTTCAGTTCAAAAATAAACTTTCTAAACCAGTAACGCTTGAAAATATCAAAAAAAATAAGGAATTAAGCCATTTAGCATTAATTAAGCAAAGTAGGCTTTCTGTAATGCCAGTTGATTATAAAAGCTGGAAAATTATAAATAACATGAGTAAGATTTAAAAAAAAAAATATCAGATGCCTAAAAAAAAAAAGAAGAAAACCAAGGTAAGAAAAAAAACCTTTAAAAAAGTAAAAAAAAAAAGAAAAACTAAAAAAAAGCATTCTAAAAAATTAAAAAAAAAAATCAAAGCAAGAAAAGATAATGGAAATTCAACTCCCGATATTATTATTAAAACTAAGCCTGAATGGGCGAAACAAAGTTTAGCAAATAAAGCTCAATATCACAAAAAATATAATGACTCGATAAAAAACAACAATGGATTTTGGAAAAAAGAAGGAAAAAGAATTACTTGGATTAAGCGTTACAAAAAAATTAAAGATGTTAAATACAGTAACAAAGATGTTAGAATTAAATGGTTTTATGATGGGACTTTAAATGCTTCTGCAAATTGCATTGATAGACATTTAAAAGATAAAAAAGATAAAACAGCAATAATTTGGGTTGGAGATGATCCAAAAGATAATCAAAAAATAACTTATAAACAGCTTTATCAAAAAGTTTCTAAAGCAGCAAATGGATTAAAAAAATTAGGAATTCAAAAAGGAGACAGAGTTACAATTTATCTTACAATGATTCCTGAATTAGCAATTTTAATGCTTGCATGTGCGAGAATTGGTGCTGTTCACTCAATTATTTTTGGAGGTTTTTCAGCAGATTCTATTTCGGGAAGAGTAAATGATTGTGAATCTGAATATATTATTACAGCAGACGAGGGTGTTAGAGGTGGTAAAACCATTCCACTAAAATCTACAACTGATGAGGCTTTATTAAATTGTCCAAATGTAAAAAAATGTATTGTTGTTAAAAGAACTGGAAATGACATCAGTTGGAATCATAATAGAGATGTTTGGTATCATGATTTAATCAAAGATGTTCCTATAAATTGTGAACCTGAAGAAATGAATGCTGAAGATCCTCTATTTATACTTTACACTTCTGGATCAACAGGTAAACCCAAAGGAGTTTTACATACTACTGGTGGTTATATGGTTTATGCTTCTATGACACACCAATACATTTTTAATTATAAACCTAAAGATATTTATTGGTGCACAGCTGATATTGGTTGGGTGACTGGGCATAGTTATATAATTTACGGTCCTCTTGCAAACGGAGCTACAACTATAATGTTTGAAGGAATTCCAAATTATCCAGATACTTCTAGATGGTGGCAAATAATAGATAAATTTAAAGTTAATACTTTCTACACTGCTCCAACTGCTATACGAGCTTTAATGAGAGAAGGAGATGGTCCTGTTAAAAAAACATCCAGAAAATCTTTGAAATTACTTGGTACAGTAGGAGAACCAATTAATCCCGAGGCTTGGATGTGGTATTATAAAACCGTTGGAAATTCTAAATGTCCTATTGTTGATACTTGGTGGCAAACAGAAACTGGTGGAATAATGATTTCTCCTCAAACTGGAGCTATTCCTTTAAAGCCTGGTTCAGCCACAAAACCATTCTATGGGATTAAACCTGTGCTCGTAGATAAAAATGGCAAAGAAATTAAGGGAGCAGGTGAAGGAAGACTCTGTATTTCTCAATCATGGCCTGGTCAAATGAGAACAGTTTATGGAGATCATGATAGATTTATAAATACTTATTTTTCTCAATTCGATGGAAAATATTTTACTGGTGATGGCTGTAGAAGAGACAAAGATGGATATTATTGGATAACTGGAAGAGTTGATGATGTTATAATTGTATCTGGTCATAATCTAGGAACTGCTGAAATTGAAAGTGCATTTGTGGCTCATCCAAAAGTGGCTGAAGCAGCTGTAGTTGGTTATCCTCATGACATTAAAGGGAATGGTTTATATTGTTATGTAACTTTAAATGCTGGTGAAAAAGATTCTGGTGAACTTGAAAGAGACTTAAAGCTCTGGGTAAGAAAACAAATTGGTCCACTAGCAACCCCTGACTTAATTCATTTTACTCCAGGACTACCAAAAACAAGGTCAGGAAAAATTATGAGAAGAATTTTAAGAAAAATCGCAGCAAATGAACATGATCAACTAGGTGATACAACTACTTTAGCTGATCCTAGCGTAGTTGAAAGTTTGGTTGATAATAGAAAAAATATTTAAAAGTTAATTAATTCTTCAAATTCTTTTTTAATTACATCCCACTTCAATATCATTGAATTCAATACAATCTTACGATCTAAAGATTTTAATTCATCTGCTATAGGTGCCCATTTATATAATGAAAGTGCACTAAGATTAAATGGTAAGTCTTTATAATATAATTCCCAATTTATTTTTTCTAGCCTTTCATTAAAACTTTTTTTACACTCAGTAATAATATCTGAAGGCATCTTGTTAGAAATTTCATCATCTAATATTTTGTTAAAAATTTCTTTCACTTGTTGAATATCTTTAAAACTAAAATGTACTTTTAAATAAGAAAATGTAAAAAAAGTTAGATCTTGTAAAGCAACAGAATAAATATTCCATTTTGCAAGATTAACTGAAGACATAAATTCATCATTATCAAAATGGAGCACATACCTTGTGCCCATTCTGGTTTTAAGATAATTGTATAAAGTTACCTGCGTAACCCAAGCAGATTTCGTTTGAATAAAATTTTCAAGATCATCTAATGTTTTTATTTTTTTTTTAGGAATAAATGCTTTAAATAATGAAAATAGATAAATCTTAAAATCTTTAAAGGTAAGATCTTTCCAGGTTAATTTATATTTTCCCATAATTATTGTTAGATGTGCCAATTATATCTTAAAAAAGTAAGAAATAAGTAGCTAATATGATCAATTTTTAGCCTTTTCAAAGCTTTCATAATGGGTATGGTTTCGCCTAGTTATAACTAAATAAGGAGTAAATAATGTCAAATCAACAAAAACACTGGGAAAAAACCAGAGGATTGCTATTTATGACTTTAGCAATCTGGTTTGTTTTCTCAATTGGCATCTTTCTCTTTGGAGCTGAAATGAACAAGGTCACTGGACCTTTCGGTTATCCATGGACATATTGGTTTACATGTCAGGGATCTCTTGGAGCTTTCGTAATCCTAATTTTTTGGTTTGCGAATAGACAAGAAAAAATCGATGAAGAATTTGGCTTTAGCGAAAGAGAGGACGATTAATGAAAGGTAATTTTATAGACAACTTGCCTCGGGTTTATGGAATCTATACTGGAGGATTTATAGGTTTCATAATCATTATGGCAATTGCAGAACAAATGGGTATGTCTGCTAAAGCGATTGGTATCGCTTTTGTAGCATTTACTGTATTCATTTATGCATTAATCGGATGGCTATCACGAACAGCCCAAGCAGATGCATATTATGTAGCTGGAAGGCAAGTACCAACGGTCTTCAACGGAATGGCGACTGCAGCAGACTGGATGTCTGGTGCTTCATTCGTTGCAATGGCAGGTGGTATTTATTTTAAAGGTTACGGTTATATGGCTCTACTTGTAGGTTGGACTGGTGGTTACGTGCTTGTTGCATCTTTATTAGCACCATACTTAAGAAAATTTGGCTGTTATACAGTTCCAGATTTTATAGGTACAAGATACGGTGGTAATTTAGCTAGGTTTAGTGCTGTGGTAGTTTTAACTGTCGCTTCATTTACTTATGTGACTGCACAAATTAACGCTACAGGTACTATTGCATCTGTTGCACTTGATATACCGTTCCAATACGCAGTTTATATTGGACTAATAAGTATCTTATTATGTTCAATGTTAGGTGGTATGAGAGGGGTAACTTGGACACAGGTTGCACAATATATCGTTTTAATTATAGCTTACTTGCTTCCAGTATTCTGGATCAGTAACAAAATGGGTGCAGGTTTCTTTCCTCACTTTATGTTAGCTGATGAAGTGGCTAGAATTGGTGAATTAGAACAACAGTTTGGTTTTGTAAAAAACGCAGCTGCTGATCTAAAAACTGTACCTAAAGGGTTAGCTGGAATAACTAAAGCTCACTCAGCAGTTAACGCTACACCTTGGGCATTTATTTCATTAGCACTTGCTATGATGATGGGAACAGCATCATTACCTCACGTGATGATGAGATATTTCACTACTCCAAGTGTAAAAGCAGCTAGAAAATCAGTAGGTTGGTCTTTATTCTTTATCTTCCTACTTTATTCTTCTGCTCCAATGTTAGCGACACTATCAAAATTGTCATTGATTGATCCAACATTGTCTACAGGTATTATTGGTAAATCAATTGCAGAAGTTCAATCGATAGATTGGTATCAAAACTGGAATCAAGCAAACTTAATGTTTATCAGCGACTTTAACGGAAATGGAACTCTTGAATTAAACGAGTTTTTCATGGGTGGTAAAGCCGTTGTGTTAGCAACTCCAGAAATAGCTGGATTACCGTACGTAATCTCAGGTCTAGTTGCTGCTGGAGGTATGGCTGCTGCCATGTCAACAGCTGATGGTTTAATTCTAGCAATTGCAAACGCTATATCACATGATGTTTACTATAAAATCATTGATCCAAAAGCGGAAACTGCAAAACGACTAGTTGTTGCAAGGGTACTACTTGTAGTAATTGGTTTTGCTGGAGCAACTATTGCAGCAATGGAGATTCAAGGCATCTTAGGTTCAGTTATCTGGGCTTTTGACTTTGCGATGTCTGGATTGTTCTTCCCACTTGTACTTGGTGTATGGTGGAAGAGAGCTAACAGACAAGGTGCTATTGCTGGTATGCTAGGAGGTCTAGCTGCTGGTACTTGGTACTTAGTTTGGGTGCGAACTGGTGGAAGTGGATTCTTAGGAATCACACAACTAACATTTGGTATCTTCGGTTCTGCTGTTAGTTTAGTTGCTATGGTTCTTGTGAGTTTAATGACTCAGGAGCCAGATAAAGCAACTCAAAAAATGGTTGATGATGTACGTGTACCGAGTGGTAGAACGGTCATCGGAAAACAATAAATAATCTTTTTAAGGGGCGATTAATTTCGCCCCTTTTATTTCTATTCATTTTCAAATATAATTTTTAGATGTCAGCAGACTTTCATCCTTTAATATATTTTATAGATTATTTGCTTGGGATTATTATGTGGACCTTAATTGGAAGAGTTGCAATGAACATTTTTCAAAGAGAAGACTCAGAGTTTTTCTTTATGAAGGTATTTGTCAAATATACTAATCCTTTATTAAAATTATTTAAACCAATAACACCCTCTTTTATTATTGGTCCTTTAGTCCCTTTGTATGTGGCTTGGTTCTTTTATATGATTAGATTTTATCTAATGCCCTGGATCTTGGGATATTCTGTAATGGGCATGTTGTCATTTCCTCTTGAAAGTGAAATTTCGAGACAAATTTATCAATTTTTTAATTCATTTAAATTTTAAAAATTGATACTAGTAAATCTAGCAATCAATGAAAAATATACAAATTTCACCATCGATTTTATCTGCCGATTTTAGTCAATTAGGTATAGAAATTAAAAGACTTGAAGAGGGTGGTGCTGATATGGTCCATGTAGATGTAATGGATGGTCATTTTGTTCCAAACCTTACAATTGGTCCTCCTGTAATTAAATCTTTAAGAAAACATTCCTCTTTAAAGTTTGATGTACACTTAATGATTTCACCTGTTGATAAATACATTGAAGCATATTCAGATGCTGGAGCAGATATTATTACTATTCATCCAGAGGCAACATCTAACTTAAGTAAATCAATATCTAAAATTAAAGAATTAAAAAAAAAAGTTGGTGTATCTTTAAATCCTGAAACAAAAACAGATATTATTAAAAAAAATTTAAAAGATATTGATTTAGTATTAATCATGAGTGTTCACCCTGGCTTTGGTGGTCAAGAATTTATGCCTGAAGTATTGGACAAGGTTCGAGAATTAAAAACCGTCCAAAAAGACCAAAACTTAAGTTTTGATATTGAAATAGATGGTGGAATTAATTTTGAAAACTCCAAATCTGCAATAGAAGCTGGAGCTAATATATTGGTTTCAGGCACTACAATATTTAAAAGCAATAATGGAGATATAAAAAAGAATATTGAATTGCTAAAATCAGTTTAACTAAATGATTTTAAAAAATCCTTTTAATTTCATTAATCAATTTTTTAAAAACATAAAAAAACAAATTAAGACTATTTATTTAAATTCTAATTACTACGATAAAAAAATATCAAGAATTAAATTTGATAACTTAGTTTACAAGCCAAGCCCACACCTTTTATCTTCAATAATCAAATATCAAAAAAAAAAAATTAATATTGATAATATTTCCAATGAAAACTTGTGGAATAATGAAAATATTAAAGAAAAGGACTTTAAAAGACTAAATAACTTTTATTGGTTTTTTAGTTTAGATTTAAAATCATCAAAAAAAATAACTCAATCTATAATTTTAAGTTGGATAGAAAAAAATTTTAAATATGATTCTAAAAGTTGGGAATTTGATTTAACCTCTAAGAGAATAATTGCTTGGTTATCAAGTCATAATCTTACATATCAAGATATATATGAGGAATATAAAGAAAAGTTTAATTGGATGATACAAAAGCAAGCCAATCATTTAATGAACGAAATAAATAAATCAAAATTAATTGATGACAAAATAATTGGATGCGCTGCTATAATTTTAGTCGGCCTTTGTTATAAAGATAAAAAAAATTATCTTAACTTTGGGTTAAACTTCTTAAAAAAAATTTCAAATTTGTCTTTAGATAGTCAGGGATTCCCAAAATCTAGAAGTATTAAACAACTTATATTTTATTTAAAATATTTTATTTTAATCAGAGAATGGTTCAAAGAAGCCCAAGTTACTGTTCCTGAAGAAGTTAATGAGACTATAAATTATTTAGGACAGGGCTATGCTTTCATATGGCAAAATATTAAATCTGATATTTTATTTAATGGTAATAATATATCAAATAATTCTGAATTTGATCATTATTTGAAGAGGTTCGGTTATACTTTTAAAAATGAAAGTAGAGAATTTGGAGGATATGTAATATTAAAAAATAAAAAAATATCTTTGATAATGGATGTTGGTAATTCTCCAAATTTAAATTTTTCAAAAGATTATCAATCTGGTGCAATGTCTTTTGAAATTATTTCAAATGGAAAAAAATTAATAAGTAACTGTGGGTATTATGATAATAAAAATATTAAATTGAGTCAATTATCGAAATCTACTGCTACCCATAGCACCCTAACTATTGATGATCATTCCTCGTGTAATTTTAAAAAAATTAATAAACATAATCTTATTCTTAATGATGAATTAAAAATTTTAAAAAAAAATATAGTTTTTGAAAAAAAATATTGGAAAATAAATGTATCTCACAATGGATATCAAAGAAATTATAATTTAATTCATGAGAGAGATATTGAATTTTATCAAGAAAAAAATAAGTTTGTTGGTACAGATAAAATATTAAATAAACAATCAAATTTAAATATTAAATTTGATATAAGATTTCACTTAGAACCAACCATAAAATTAATGAAAACTCAGGATAACAAAACCATACTTATTGAATTAGAGGATGAGGGTTGGAAATTTACTTGTGATAATTTTCATATAAACATTGATAACGGCTTATATTTCGGTAATAAAAATTCATATACACAAAACCAAAACATTTTTATTTCAGGTATAACAAGTAACCAAAATGAAAATATTAATTGGCAATTAACAAAAATATAATGAAAAAAATAAAAAGAGCTCTTATTTCAGTCTCAGATAAAACAAATTTAAATAAACTTATAAAAACATTAAAAAAATATAAAGTAGAAATTATAAGTTCAGGTGGAACTTTTAAAAAAATTAAAAAACTTAAATATAGATGCAAAGAAATTTCAGAGTACACAGGTTTACCTGAAATTTTAGGAGGAAGAGTAAAAACTCTTCATCCAAAAATTCATGCTGGCATATTAAATAAAAGACAAAACAAATCACATAAAAAGGATTTAATTAAAAACAATTTTAAAAATATTGATCTTGTAATAGTAAATTTTTATCCATTTGAAGAAATACTAAAAATTACAAAGAATCATAAAAAAATTATTGAAAATATAGATGTTGGTGGTCCAACTATGGTGAGAGCTGCTGCTAAAAATTATAACGATGTAACTGTTATCACTTCAAGTGATCATTACGGAGAATTTATTGAAGAAATGAACAAAAACAAAGGTTCAACCACACTAGAATTTAGAAAAAAAATGTCTCAACTAGCATTTTCTGAAACAGCTTATTATGATGCTTTAATTTCTGAATATTTTAACAAAATTAATAATAATTTTTTTACAAATAAAAAGATAATCTATGGAAATTTGATTGAAAGATTACGTTATGGTGAAAACCCTCATCAAGAAAGTGCTATTTACTCAAAAAATAAAACACTCAAAATCAAACAACTTAATGGAAAACAATTAAGTTATAATAATTACAATGATATATTTGCAGCATTAACAATATCTAAATCATTGCCCAAAAATACTGGCACAGTTATCATTAAGCATACAAATCCTTCTGGAGTATCAATACTTAAAAATAAATTAGACAGTTACAAATCTGCATTATCATGTGATCCAGTTAGTTCATTTGGTGGAATTGTTTCTTGTAATTTTAAAATTACGAGAAATTTAGCAATAGAATTAAATAAAATTTTCTTAGAGGTGATAATAGGAAATGGATTTGATAAAAATGCTTTGAAAATATTAAAAAAAAAGAAAACCTTAAGATTAATTGATGCTTCAAATTTCAAATTAAACGAAATAATAAAATCCAATTCTTCTAATGAGACAATATTAGTACAATCAGAAGATACAAGAAAATTTTCAAAAAAAGATTTTAAGATTGTTTCTAAAAAAAAACCTACTAAGTCACAAATTGATAATTTGATATTTGCTTTTAACGTCTGTAGATTTGTAAAATCTAACGCTATTGTTATAGCTTCAAAAAAAACAACTGTTGGTATTGGAACTGGTCAACAAAGTAGATTGGATAGTTGCGAAATAGCTATTAATAAAATGAGAAAATTTATTAACCCAAAGGATGATATCGTTGCTGCCTCAGATGCTTTCTTTCCATTTGTAGATGGAATAGAAAAATTAGTACAATCTGGAGTTTCTGCGGTTATTCAGCCAAGTGGATCGGTAAGGGATAAAGAAATAATTAAATTTGCAAATGAAACCAATACAGTATTAGTTTTTTCTAAAACAAGACATTTCAGACATTAAAAATTTTATCAATTTTTGCTGCTAAAATAAAATCATTTTCTGACAAACCTTCTATTGCATGTGTTGATATATGTATCTTTGCATATCCCCAACCAAATGTAATATCTGGGTGGTGACCTTCTTCTTCTGAAATTCTTCCTACTTGATTGATAAAATTTTGACTTTCTATAAAATTTTTAAATTTAAAATTTTTTTCTAAAAAAAAATTTTGTTTATCATTTTCTAAGACATCCCAACCATCTACTTTTTTTTGATATTTATGTATTTCTGAAATATCAAATGGAATAGCACCTCCTTCGCACGGAACACATTTTTTTTTTAATAAATCATTCATAAGCTTCTGGAGCGGGCAAAGGGGGTCGAACCCTCGACCTTCTCGTTGGCAACGAGACGCTCTACCACTGAGCTATGCCCGCAAAAAAAATAATATAAAGAATGTAAAATCTTATTTCAAGAAATTTAAATTATTTATAATTTAATTCGATTAAACTTTTTTCAAAAATTCTATTTAATTTATCAATAAATTTACTATCATAAATTTGTTTCCAGTCATTTTTTGGTCCTAAATGAAAAAAAGGGATTTTTTTTTTATTTTCACGTGCAATAATTGACTCTTTAAAACCTTTGTTCTCTTCAATTTTTTTTAAATTATTAAAAGAAGTGCTACTGACAGCATTTTTTGCTTTTTCTCTACTAAACCCTTTTTTATTATTCGATATTTTGTCAATAAAATCTATAATTTCTTTGAATACAAAAAATGTTTCTTTAAGTAAATCTTCATACTTAAAAAATTTAACCGGCAATAAACTATTATTTTTCCAAGATTGGTAATTTTTTTCCCAAGAACTAACGAATTGATAATCACTATAATCATTTTTTTTTTTAAAATCATAAGTAAAATTATTTACATCCTGCATGACTTCTAATGCTTTATCATAGTCTAATTGGAAATGCCTTGACATAGAGCTCAGAACATTTCTTGGATCTCTAACTATATAAATTGCTCCTAATGTATTTTTTTTATTTGTAAAATTATTTTGTCCTAATCTTACAAGGGCATTATGTGTTTTAAAAAATTTTATATTTTTTTCTAAATTAATCTTTTCCTGAGCTGCAATCCAAAATCTTGAAGTATCTCCTGGTAAATTTAAATTATAATTAAAACCCTCCATATATTTTTTTACTGGAAATTGAGAAATATAATTTAAGTGCTGATCCCCTAAAAAAAAACCATCTTTAGTATAATAATACGCACTTATTAGTGATCTTAACCATGTGTTTCCATTTTTTGGATATGATGCTAACCAAATAATCATGTGTTTAATCTTTCAAAAATTTTTGATATTATTAACATATTTATTAATTAAATTATGAGTCTTCCAAAAATAATACCTATTTTCCCTTTAAGCAATTTTATCATTTTTCCTAAAACTACAGTGCCATTAAACATTTTTGAAACAAGATATATAGATATGGTAAATGATAGCATGAAGACAAACAAATATATTGGAATGATACAGCCAAAATTATCTAAAAATATTGATAACACTGAATTACCTAACCTTCACAAAATTGGTTGTTTGGGAAAAATAACAAGTTTTAAGGAAACGGATGATGGTCGATACTTAATTGATTTAAAAGGTATAATTAGATTTGAAATTAATAAAGAAATAGAAACAAACAAAAAATATCGAAAATTTGACGTAAGTTTTAATAATTATTTTCACGATCTAAACGATGAAAAAGAAGAATTAAAATTTTCTGATTTAAAAATAATTTTTAAAGATTTAAAAAATTTGTTTGAAAAAAGAGGATTTATAATTAACTGGAAAGCCTTAGAAAAACAAAGTTTAGATGAAACAATAAATGCACTAGCAATAGCTTCACCATTTAGTTTGGAGGAAAAACAAATTTTACTGGAAGCTACGAACTTAAATACAAGAAAAACAAAAATTGCAGAAATTTTAAGTACTTACACTTACGATCAATACAATAATAACACATTACAGTAATATTAAACTCTTAAGCCACTATCTGCAATTTTTTTAAAAAAAGAATTAAAAAATTTATTTTTTCCCAAAATACTCAATGATTTACTTATTAGATCATTATTAGTTTTACTCTCTAAATAAAAAAACTCATAAATCCAATCAATGCCCAATGAAAAAATTAAATTTTTGTCTCTTGTTTCTTTTTCAAAATCATGACAAATCGTTAAATCAAGATCTAAACCCAAATCTAACTTTTCATCTATCAACTTTGATAAGCAACAAATATCCCTTAAAGACATATTAAAACCTTGACCAGCGAGCGGATGAACTTTGTGCAATAAATCACCAAAAGCTAAAATATTGTCTTTATAATAATTTCTTAAATTAGAGGAGTTTAATTCAAACTTAGAAATAGTTCCAATTTTTTTAATATCATAATAAGGATTAAATTTGTAAATTAGTTTTTTTATATCATTTATATTTTTATCCTGTTTTGTTTTTAATGAATAAACAATTGATGTTTGAGTTTTAGAAATTGGTAAAAAAGCAATAGGTCCTTTATTTGTAAATATTTGTGTGGCTATATTATTTTTAAAAAGTTTTTTATGATTTATAATAGTTGTGTAAGCAAAACTATAATAGTTTTTTTTAATTGTTTTTGAAAAAAATTTTTTTGATATTTCATTATTTAAATCACAATTTATTATTAAATTATATTTTTCTTTAATCATTTTTTTATAATCTTTATTTTTTTTAAATTTAATAAATTTATCATAAATTAAATTTTTTTTTAAAATAGAATATAACTCATCATTTTTAACTATCGAAAAAGTTTGATTGTTTAAATTTGAAAAATTTAATATTTCACCATTTTTAAAATTTTCCGTATATATTTTAATTTGATTTATTTCCCATAAAATTTTTTCAATATTTATGACATTTTTATTTAAATAATTAATATTGGATTTTGATATACCTATAGTGCGTGTTTGACTATATTTTTTAGGTTTAACATTAAAATAAATATCAACGGATAATGCCTTTCTAGCCAACACTTTTGCTAAAATTAAACTAACAAGCCCATCACCTATGATACAAACTTTCATAACAAATTAATTTTAACAGCAAAAATTAGATGATACAAAGTGGTAAATTTGATTCATTAAATATGTAATATGAATATAAAAAAAATAGCCAATATTGCCCTAGAATTTACAATTAATAGATTAATGGAAATATTGGGCATAATAATACTAATCCTTGGAATATTACTTTTTACTTCATTAATTTCATATTCTCCGGAAGATCCAAATTTCATATTTCCTGAAAATACAGAAATTAAAAATATATTAGGTTTTCAAGGAAGTTATATTTCAGATCTTTTTTTTCAATCAATAGGATTAATTTCTTATTTAATTCCAATTACATTTTTTTTTACTGGTATAAACATTTTTAGAACTAAAGACTTTTTCCTAATTATAGAAAATACTTTTTTTATTATTTTATATTTAGTTTTTGGATCTCTATTTTTTAGTCATTTTTATGAAATTACTTTTAATCTTTATATTAATGGCAATGGTGGTTTCATTGGAAATTATCTGTTGAATAGTTTTTTACAAGAATTAATTAATTTTAATGAAAATATCGCATACTATATATTAGGAATATTAATTGTTATTTTTTTCTTAATTAGTATTAATTTTAGTCCTAAAAAAACATGGAATTTTTTAAAACAAATTTTTAATCTAGTAAATAAAGCTAAAACTAAAAACTTTACTGATAAAAGTGAAATTATAAATGAATACATACCACAGGATGAAATTAAAGACCTAATTCAAGAGGACTTACCTTTTATCAAAGCTGACAAATTAAAAGAAAATGAAAAAACTAAATTTAATCTT
The DNA here is from genome assembly GCA_902559635.1 of uncultured Pelagibacteraceae bacterium. GTDB lineage: Bacteria > Pseudomonadota > Alphaproteobacteria > Pelagibacterales > Pelagibacteraceae > Pelagibacter. The sequence goes on from CACEIY010000004.1 coordinate 30,841, forward strand.
CCGAATCTTGATTTATTAAAAACACCAACAAAAAAAGAAAGAGAGAACTCTTACCAAGATGAGCGCAATGATCCTGAATTTTTAGAAAAAATATTATTAGATTTTGGAGTGAACGGTAACATTAAAAAAGTAAGTCACGGTCCAGTTGTTACTTTAAATGAATTTGAACCAGCTGCTGGCGTAAAAGTCTCTAAAATTATTAACCTTTCAGATGATATCGCAAGAAATACTAGTTCTGAATCAGCCAGAATTGCTACAATACCTGGAAGCAATACAATTGGAATTGAACTGCCTAATATTTCTAGAGAAAATGTGTTTTTAAGTGAAATATTAAATAATTCTAATTTCAAAAAAAAAGAAATAAAATTACCTATAGCTCTAGGTAAGAGTATTTCTGGAATACCGATAGTAGGGGATTTAACATCTATGCCTCATTTATTAATTGCAGGTACTACTGGCTCTGGTAAGTCGGTTTGTATTAATACAATAATTTTATCTCTTTTATATAGACATACACCTGAAAAATGTAAATTTATTTTGATTGATCCAAAAATGTTGGAGCTTTCAACTTATGAAGGTATTCCACATTTATTATGTCCTGTAATTACTGAAGCAAAAAAAGCTGCCTCAGTACTTGGGTGGGTCGTAAAAGAAATGGAGAGCAGATATAGATTGATGACTAAAGAAGGCGTGAGAAATATCGATGGTTATAATTCAAAACACAAATTTCCCATGCCATATATAGTGGTCATTGTAGATGAAATGTCTGACTTAATGCTTGTTGCAAGTAAAGAAATCGAAAATTATATTCAGAAATTATCTCAAATGGCAAGAGCAGCCGGCATTCATATAATCATGGCAACTCAAAGACCAAGCGTAGATGTAATAACTGGAACCATTAAGGCTAACTTTCCAACTAGAATTTCTTTTCAAGTGACATCTAAGATAGATAGTAGAACTATTCTAGGTGAACAAGGAGCTGAGCAATTATTAGGAAAAGGAGACATGCTATATATGTCGTCAGCAAATAGAATAATTAGGATACATGCTCCTTTTGTCTCTGATAATGAAATAGAAAAAATAAATGATTTTTTAAGATCGCAAGCGGATCCAGATTACGTAGATGAAATATTAAACTTTGCAGACGAAAAAGAAATAAATGAAGGTTCAAAAAATCTTAGTGATAAAGACGAACTTTACTCAACAGCAGTTGAAATAATAAAATCTGAGGGAAAAGCATCAACATCTTTTTTACAAAGAAAACTTCAAATTGGTTATAATCGCGCAGCCAGAATAATTGACATGATGGAAGCAGAAGGAATTGTGAGTAAAGCAAACCATGTTGGAAAACGCGATGTTCTTTAATGAAGAAAAATTTTATAATATTATTTTTAATACTTTCAATTTCTGAAACTTCAGCATCAATAAAAGAAAAAATTATAAAAAATTTAAAAAGCACAAATAATTTTTCATTTAATTTTGAACAAAATATAAATGATAAAATAGAAAAAGGTAAATGTACTTTGTCATATCCGAAAAAAATTTTTTGCAAATATGATTTATCAAATCAAAAAATTTTAGTATCAAATGGAAAATCAATTGTTATTAAAACATCTAGCAGCTATTATCTCTACCCTCTTAAAAAAACACCACTTAATTTAATTTTGGATAAAAATTATTTATTAAAAAAAATAAATAAATTAGAAGAAAGAATAATTGATAATAAATTTATTAATTATAAATTTTCTGAAAATGATTATGAAATAAACGTTTTTTTTGACTATGATACCTATAATCTGATTGGTTGGCAAACTGTTGATATATATCAAAATTTAAGTATTACATTTTTATCATCAATAATAAAAAATCAAAAATTAAAAAATAATTTATTTAATTTACCAAAGCGAAATTAAATTAAATCGATATAGATTCTTTTTTAAAAATCTTCATACCTCTAGCAATATAATTATTTAAAGCATTTTTATGGTCTAAGGAGCAGGTATGAACCCATACTCTCTTAGCTTTTTTTAAAAAAGACTCTTTTATAGCTGACGATAAAAGATAGGAACCTAATTTTTGATTTTGATATTCCTCCAATAAACCCAGATATGCAATTTCAACTTCATTTTGATTTTCATGAAAAATAAGTTCAAAAAAACCTGCAAAATCATCTTTTTTTTTAATAGTATAAGTTTTTACATTTTTATTCGTTGTATACTCAATCCATTGTTTATCATTCCATACTAAACGATCGACCCATTGATGATTCTTGCCAATACTCTTATAAAAAAACTTATTAAGCTGAAAATCTGCTGGTTCAACAAATTGGATAGAATATCCATCTAAAAAGATTCTGGAGTCATTCAACTCTTTTATTGATTTAATTTCTAAATAATTTCTTTCTATTTTTTTGTTCATTGCACCATCTTACCAACTTTTTCACCCCCAAATAAATGGAAGTGGAAGTGAGGCACCTCTTGACCTCCATGCTCACTTATATTTGCTAATGCTCTGTAGCCTTTTCCAGTATCAACGGAAATTCCAAGTTTTTTTGCAACAGCGTTAATTCCTTTCAACAATCCTACCATTTCTTCTGATGAAGCATTTTTACTAAAATCATCAAGATCAATATATTTTCCTTTTGGTATAACTAGTGCATGAATTTTTTTTTGAGGATTTATATCATAAAATGACAATACAAAATCATCCTCATAAATTTTTTTACATGGAATTTCACCTCTTAAAATTTTTGCAAAAATATTATTATCGTCGTAACTCATTTTTTTCTTTTATCTAGCTCAGCCATTACATCTTCAATATTTATATTATTTGCCTCTAAAAACATGATCAAGTGATAAAAAACATCTGCTGCTTCATGAGTTTTGTTAGTATCTTTTTCTACTGCTTCAATTAATTCATTTATTTCTTCTAAGACCTTTTCTTTGCTTAAAGATTTATTACTTAATAATTCATTTGTATAAGATCCATCGACAGGATTTTTTTTTCTCTCTCTTGCAAGATTAAATAAATTTTCTAATGTATTAAGCATATTAAATTCTAACAGGTATTCCTTTTGAATCCAAATATTCCTTAGCTTCTTTAACTGAATGTTTTCCGTAATGGAATATAGAAGCTGCTAAGACTGCACTTGCATTTCCTAATTTAATTCCATCAACTAAATGATCTAAATTACCCACTCCACCAGATGCTATCACTGGAATATTTACTTTGGATGATATCTTAGACATTAATTCAATATCATAACCTACCTGAGTTCCATCTCTATCCATCGATGTAACTAATAACTCTCCTGCTCCCCTATCTTCCATTTTTTTTGAAAATTCAATTGCATCAATTCCTGTATTATTTCTTCCACCATGGGTAAAAATTACCCATTTGTCTAAATTTTTTTTTGCATCAATTGCAACAACGATACATTGTGAACCAAATTTTTTTGAACTTTCCAAAACAACTTCTGGATTTTGAACTGCTGCTGTATTTATTGATACTTTGTCAGCCCCACAGTTCAATAATTTATTAATATCCTCAATACTTCTAATACCACCTCCAACAGTTAAAGGAACGAAACATTTTTTTGAAGTTTTTTCTACTACATCGTAAATAGTATCTCTATTTTCATTTGAAGCAGTTATATCTAAAAAACAAATTTCGTCTGCTCCTCCATCAGAGTAGATTTTAGCTTGTTCAACTGGATCACCTGCATCTTTTAAATCTACAAAGTTAATTCCTTTAACAACTCGGCCATTTTTAACGTCTAAACAAGGTATTATTCTATTTTTAAGCATCTTCTTTTACCAATTCATCTAACTTAATATCACCATCGTAAATAGCTTTACCAACTATTACGCCTTCAATATTATTTAAACTCTTTGCTTTTTTAATATCATCTATTGAAGAAACTCCTCCAGATATAATTACAGGACAATTTGATATCTCTGCAACTTTTAATGTTTCCTCAAAATTTGGGCTTTGCTTCATGCCATCTCGATTTATATCAGTATAAATAAGTCTACTAAAACCATAATCGTTTACTTCCTTCAAGTAATCTAATGTCAATTGATCGGATTTTTCTTTCCATCCAGATACTGATAAGTATCCATCTTTAGCATCTAATCCTAAAGCAATTTTGTTTGGAAATTTTTCACACGCTTCTTTTAAAAAATTTTTATCTTTTATAGCAGCACTTCCTAAAATAACTTTCTCAGAACCTACATCGATATATTTTTGAATACTATCAAGATTTCTAATACCACCACCTATCTCGACCTTTAGATCAAATTTACCAACTATATCCTGGATAATATCAATATTTACTGTTTCACCAGTTAAAGCTCCATCTAAATCAACAATATGTAAATTTTTAAAACCATTATCTTTATATTTGCTAGCTTGTTCAACTGGAGACATTTCATATTCTGTTTTATTATCAAAATCTCCCTTAATTAATCTTACACATTTTTTATCTTTAATATCTATTGCAGGAAATATTTTCATAAATTTATAAAATTTTTTATTACTTGCAATCCTATTTTATCACTCTTTTCTGGATGAAATTGGGTTCCAAAGATATTTTCTTTTTCAACAGCACAAACAATTTTTGATGAATAAGCTGTTGTTGCTGAAATTACATTTTTATCATTTGGTATAAATTCATAACTATGCACGAAATACATGTGAGAATTATTTTCTATATCTTTAAAAATTTTACTTTCCTTAACAATATTAATTTGGTTCCAGCCAATATGAGGAAGTTTATATTTTCCATTTAGATTATCTATTTTTGATACCTTTCCTGATATCCAACCAAGTCCTTTGGTTTCTGTTTCTTCAAAACCAATATCTGCAAACATTTGTAGTCCGACACAAATTCCTAGAAGTGGTTTTTTATTGTTGATTACAAATTCATTCAAAGTGTCAACTAAACCATTAATATTATTTAGGGCATCAACACAACTTTTAAACGAACCTTGGCCTGGTAAAACTACTTTATCGCTAGATTTAATTTTATTTAAATCTGAAGTTACCTCGATGTTTACTTTATCTTTAGCAACTTCCTTAAAGGAGTTTATTACTGAGCTTATATTGCCCGAATTATAGTCAACGATTGTGACGTTCATTAAACTTATAAAGAACCTTTTGTAGAAGGAATTGATTTTTTATTCCTCGGGTCCATTTCTAATGCAGTTCTTAAAGATCTTGCTAACCCTTTAAAACAAGACTCGATAATGTGGTGACTATTGTCACCATAAATATTTTCAACGTGTAAAGTAATTCCTGCTGCTTGTGAAAAAGCTTGAAACCATTCTTTAAATAATTCTGTATCCATTTCTCCAAGTTTTTCTACTTTTAACTTAACTTTCCAAATTAAATATGGTCTATTTGAAATATCTATTGCAACACGTGATAAAGTTTCATCCATAGGAATCATTGCATGAGCATATCTTCTTATGCCGACAGATTTTTTTAAAGCCTTTTTTAATGCCTCACCAATTGCAATTCCTGTGTCTTCCGTTGTGTGGTGAAGATCAATGTGAGTATCACCCTTAGCTTTAATGTTCATATCGATTGACGAATGTTTTGATAACTGTTCAAGCATGTGATTAAGGAATCCTATTCCAGTATCAATCTTATATTTTCCTTTACCATCAATATTAAGATCAACACTAATGCTGGTCTCTTTAGTTTTTCTACTAATTTTGCCTTTACGCTTCATAATTAAAAACAGGTATACATATATTATCCAATTATAGCAATAATACTAAACTTGGGCTTGAACTATTGAATTTAATATCCATTTATCAATCATGACAACAATTGTTTTAGTAAGAAAGAATAATGAAGTAGTAGTTGCTGGTGATGGACAAGTTAGTATGGGTAATACTGTTGTAAAAAGTACAGCTTCTAAAGTCAGAAGAATTGAAAAAAGAGATGTAGTTGCCGGTTTTGCAGGATCTACTGCGGATGCTTTGACTTTATTTGAAAGATTAGAAGGAAAATTAGAAAAACATGCAGGTAATCTATCAAGAGCTGCGGTTGAGTTAGCAAAAGATTGGAGAACAGATAAATATCTTAGAAGATTAGAGGCATTAATGGCTGTTGGGGATAAAAAAAATAGCTACATCATTTCCGGAACAGGAGACGTTCTCGAGCCTGAAGGAGACGTAATAGGAATAGGCTCAGGAGGAAATTACGCACTGGCAGCAGGAAAAATCTTGATGGAAGGTGAAATGTCAGCTGAAGAAGTTGCAAAAAAAGCAATCAAAGTTGCTGCTGATATTTGTGTTTTCACAAATGATAATGTTAAAATTGAAAAAATATAATGGATAATTCTAACGTAACAAAATTACAACCAAAAGAAAAAAAACAAAAAGATGAGACTTCTTTAGTAAGCTCTTTATCTCCAAGAGAAATTGTTTCAGAATTGGATCGATTTGTTGTTGGACAAAATAAAGCTAAAAGAGCAGTTGCGGTTGCTTTAAGGAACAGATGGAGACGACAGGCTCTTAAAGGTGAAATGAAAAACGAAGTTTTGCCAAAAAATATTTTAATGATTGGACCAACTGGAGTTGGAAAAACAGAAATTTCAAGAAGATTATCAAAACTTGCCGAAGCACCTTTTGTAAAAGTTGAAGCTACAAGATTTACAGAGGTAGGATACGTTGGAAGAGATGTTGAACAAATAGTGAGAGATTTGATAGAGATCGCGATCTCAATGGAAAAAGTAAAAAAAAGAAAAGAAGTTTATACAAAAGCACAAAAATTAGCTGAAGAAAAAGTTTTAGATGCTTTAGTTGGTAAAAAAGCAAGTTTAGCAACAAGAGAAAGTTTTAGAAAAAGACTCAGAAATGGTGATCTAGATAATAATGAAATAGAAATTGCAGTAAGTGACTCTAGTTCGGGAGGTGCTTCTTTTGAGATTCCTGGAATGCCTGGAGCTAATGTAGGTATGATTAATATTGGGGAAATGATTGGAAAATCAATGGGGAATAAAGAGAAAAAAAAGAAAATGAGCGTAAAAGAGTCTCACGAAATTCTAATCAATGATGAATCCGACAAATTAATTGAACAAGACAAGATTATTAAAGCAGCTAAACTTTCAACTGAAAATAATGGAATAGTTTTCTTAGATGAGATAGATAAAATTTCAGCAAGAACTGATAGAGTTGGTGGAGATGTTTCACGAGAAGGTGTTCAAAGAGATTTATTACCTTTAATAGAGGGAACCACTGTAAATACAAAACACGGTCCAATTAAAACTGACCACATATTATTCATTGCATCTGGTGCATTTCAACTTGCTAAACCATCTGATTTACTTCCTGAGCTTCAAGGAAGATTGCCAATAAGAGTTGAATTAGAAGCATTAACTAGTGAAGACTTTAAAAGAATTCTAAGAGAACCAGATTTTAGTTTAATTAAACAATATGTTGCTTTATTAAAAACTGAGAATGTTGATTTAGAATTTACAGATGATGGAATTGATGCAATTGCTAATATTGCATCTGAGGTTAATTCTACTGTTGAAAATATAGGAGCTAGAAGATTGCATACTATTATAGAAAAAATATTAGATGAAATTAGTTTTACTGCTACTGATAGATCAGGAGAAAAAATATTAATCAACAAAGATTATATAAATAAAAACCTTGATAACTTAATTAAAGATACAGATTTATCTAAATTTATACTTTAAGAATTTACAAATAACCTAATTCGGTCATATCATTTTTTAATTTATCCTCAATTTTTTCTTTCAATGCCTTACTCAATATTTCTTTTTTTTTTTCTTGTGGACCATATTTAAAAAAAGTTTTTTCATCTTTATCACCATGTTTAGCTTTTTCAGGGAAATTTTTTTCTTTTTCTAATTTCTGCAAGTAATCAAAACTAGTTGTTTTTAACATATTTTTCATTTTAAGTTTATCTAATATATATTTTTGATTAATTAAATTGTGAATAAAATCTAAAATTTTAATAAAAACTTGTTCTGTATTTTGAGTTAAGTCCTCATATTTAATAAGTAAATATCTTTCTCTTTTTTTTAAAACTTTCCAAGAATTATAGTGCATAGACCAAGTTGTAAGATGTGTTGTCACCCTATTTGAAGATTTATTGTCATTTATATCTCCTCCTAAATTAGTATAATTTAATAATCGAGATACAGACTCTTCAATAGTTGTATTAAAGTGATTTGCAGCAGAAATTACTACATTTCTAGGATCTCTAATAATATAAATTGCTCCCAAAGTATTTTTATAATCCGTAAAACCTTTTAAAAGACTGCTGTGAGTTTTGACAAACTGTAAAGATTCTTTTGTATTAAATAATTCTTGTGCTTTAACATAATTTTCTAATACTTTTTTTTCATCCTTTAAATTTACTCCAATTTTTTTAAACAAAGAATAATGTGGAAACTGTTTTATTGTATTCAAGACTTCAAAATTAAAAAGACCATCATTAGTAAAAAAATATGATGATAAAAGAGATCTTAAAAAAGTATTTCCACTCTTAGGATATGATGCTAGCCAAATAATCATTAAACTATATTAACATTTAAAAAAAATTTAAGTGTATTTTTTTTTTAAAAAAATATAAAAGGCACCACTCCCTCCATCCTCGATAGATGCATCCTTAATTTCAAAAATCTTTTTCTTTAATTCTGTATTATTTTCAATAAAATCTGGGACAGAATATTTTAATATACTTAAATCTTTAGAGATATAAGGATCTTTTTCATTATTTGAGTGAATACCCTTACCAGTTATAACAATTAACTTTGAAATGCCTTCTTCATAAGAAGAATTAATAAATTTTTCAATTATTTTATTAGCTTTATCTAGAGTCAACCCATGTAAATCTATATTTTTTGTTTTTAAAGTTTTTTTTTTTATATTTTCTAAATCTTTATTAGGAAGCTTTTCATTTTTTGAAAGAAACTCTTCCCAATCTTTTTTATCTTTTTCTGAAATTTTATTACTCAATTAAGTAAGTATATCAACTAATTGCCAATTTGGATTAATTGATTTTGTATCCCTTGAAAAAACCCAAGTATCATAAATTTTTTTAATTTTTTCTGCATCGCCTGAAATTATTTTTTTTTCTTTGTCTTTAATACAAGTAATAATTTCACTTACAAAATCTACAGTTACTTTTAAAATATCATTTACTTTTTTGTGTTCTTTTATTTCTGCTGAATTTACCCCAATAAAAGTAATTTCAGCATAGTGCCCTTGTTTACTTCTTTCTTTTAAAGCCTCATTGAATTGATCAAATATTTTTTTACTTAAAAGTGGTTTACTAGTTGTTAACTTATTATCATTATCGCTGAAATCAGTAATTATAGTTTCATAGGCAATTTTAGCACCTTTTAAAAATTCTTGTTGAGCTTGTTCATCAAATTTATCTTTTTTTACAACCTTGTTGTCTTTTTGAATATTATTCAATACTTCTTCAAATTGTGAAGGAGGTTTGCCCTCAAAACCAGTTCTCTTACCTAAAATACCTCTTAATCTTAAAAAGATAAATCCCGCAATCATGGCGAGCAAAATTATATCTATGTATTCGAAACTGTAATTCATATGTTGAATGTAATTACTATGTTGATTAATTTCAACTAACAATTACATTAAAGTACAATGAGTCCTATTCTATTATTCATTATTATATTTCCAATTTTAGAAATCTATCTTTTTATTAAGATTGGTTCTCAAATAGGGGCTTTTAATACTATTTTATTAATCTTTTTAACTGCAATAATTGGAGTGTATTATGCAAGATATGAGGGGCTTAACACTGTAAGATCTGGGTTTTTACAAATTATTAAAAATGAAACTCCAGCTTATGAGATTATATCTGGAGCAGCGATTGCTTTTGCAGCAATACTTTTGATAATCCCAGGATTTGCTACAGATTTTTTGGGATTTTTACTTATTTTCCCCATAACTAGAAAACTTATTTTTGGAAATATTTCGAATAAGTTTAAAAAAGAAGAAGAAGAAGAAAAAAATTTTATTGATGGGGAATTTGAAGATATAGACGATGACAATGACAGAAAAATTTAAGATACTTGAAAAATATATTAAAGATTTATCAAGTGAAACTCCAGATATCGAAACTTTTTTATTTGTAAAAGAAAATATATCTAAATATCAATTAAATATTGATATCACTTCTAAAGCAATAAAAAATAAACTTATTGAAATTAATACTACTTTAAAATTTCAAGATAAAGAAAAGAATGAAAAAAAATCTTACTTTGAAATAGTTTATGCAACAGTTATTAGAGTGAATGATGAAATAAAAGGAAAAAAAGATTTAGAAAAAATTATTTTATGTGATGTACCAAATGCAATTTATCCTGATTTAGAAAATGCATTTTTGAATTTAATTCATAGTTCTGGACATCCTGGAATAAAATTAGAAAAAAAAATAGACTTCAATAAATTATACAACGAAAGATTTAATTAAAATAATTTTTTTTTAAATTTATTTTTAAAAATTCATCATGTTTTTTCATTTCTTCTTCTGAAATTTGAATTACTTTTGTAAAATATAAAACCTCTTCCTTTTTTAAAATATTTAACTTTTCATCTTGATTTTGAAAATTTAAAGAAGGTTCTTTTTGATCTATCAAATTAATATAAACCTTAGCTAATAAATCACAGTCAATTAATGCTGAATGTTGAGCTCTTTTTGAGTTATCTATTCTATATCTTTTACATAAAGAATCCAAATTTATCAAAGAACCAGGAAATTTATCTCTAGCTAAAGTTAAAGTATCTATTACCTCATTTTCAATTTTATTTTTATTAATCAGTTTAAGTTCATTATTTAAATGAGATAAATCAAATTCTGCGTTATGAATTATGAGTCTTTTTCCTTTAATAAAACTTAAAAATTCATCAACTACTTCACTAAATTTTTTTTTACCTGATAAAAAATCATCAGTATAACCATGAACCTCAATAGCTTTTTCTGATACTTTTCTCTCAGGATTTAAATAACAATGAAATTTATTTTTGGTTGGGATCAAATTTTCTAATTCAATACATCCTATTTCTACTATGCGATGACCATCTTTTACAGATAATCCAGTAGTTTCAGTATCTAAAACTATTTCATTCATTTAAAAGTTTTTAAAATATTTGTTATATGTTTTTTAACATATTTTTTTTTAAAATCATTTTTAATTATAAATGTGGATTTTTTCTTTTTATAATCTAGTGACAGTTGAATATTTTTAAATTCTTTTAAAATTTTTCTATTAAAGTTTTTTCTTTTTTTTAATCTTTTCAAAATTTCAGATCTTTTAGATTGTACGAAAATCAAAATATCATTTTTTTTATTTATCTTATTTTCTAAAAGAAGAGGAATATCTAAAATTATAATTTTTTTATTTTTATTTTTTTTAATAAAAATGTTCATCTTTTTTCTAATTTCTAAATGAACAATTTTGACAATTTTTTTTAAATTATTTCTATTTGCTAATATAGCCTTTGAAACTTGAGTTTTTTTAATTGGAAACGATGTAAAATATTTAGGTAAAATTTTTTTTAATTTATTAAAAGTTTTTTTATCTTTTTTATATAATTTACTTACTTCATGGTCTGCATTAAAAACTGGATAACCAAAATTCTTGGCAATAAAACTTTTTCCTGATCCTATGTCTCCTAAAATTCCGATTTTAATCATTATCTAAAATTTTTATCACCTCATCATTAATTTTTGGCTCAATATTGTGCCAAATTTTAAAAGATGCTAAAGCTTGATAGATAAACATCATTTTTCCATTCTCTATTTTGTTGCCATATTCTTTTCCAATATTGAGGAAATTAGTTGTTTTAGGATTATAAATCACATCATAAAAAAATTTATTGTCCCCTATTCTAGAAAAATCCAAATTTATTTTATCAGATTTATTTAATCCAATACTTGTAGCATTTATGATTAAATCAAAATTTACTAACTTACCCCATTCGATTATCTTTATATCTTTAAAAATATTTTTAAGGTCTTCAGCTTTGTTTTTAGTCCTATTACTAAGTACAATTTTATTAACACCCATTTTTTTAAGAGCAAATATTATTGAGGGCACAACTCCACCTGCTCCTAAAATTAAAATTTCTTTGTTTATAATATCAAATTTAGTGTCTTGGATTGCGAGTTCAAACCCTTCAATATCTGTATTGTGTCCAACAATTTTATTATTCTCTAAATTAATAGTATTAACTGATTGTGTCTTCTCTGCACCATCACTTAAATGATCTAAATAAGAAATTACTTCTTTCTTAAAAGGAACTGTAACATTAGCCCCGCTAATTTCTTTATTTTTAATTTTTAATATTAAATTTTTCAATTCGCCTCTAACTAGTTCTTGCTTATTATAAACTGCATCAATATTATTTTGTTTAATCCAATAATTATGCAACTGTGGTGATAAAGAATGTTTGATTGGATTGCCTATTACCAGAAATTTTTTCATTTTAATTCTAAAAAATCTTTTAAATATTCTTTTATTTTTTTAATTGGAAGACCCATAATTGTATCTTCATCTCCTTCGATTTTTAAGAATAATTTTCTTCCCTCACCTTCAATTTGATAAACATTATAAGCATAAAGGGCTTCGTCTGATATCATTGAAAGATATTTTTGTAATTCTTCATCAGAAAAATTTTTCATTTCTAATACAGCTTTGTCAGTGTAATTCCAAATCATTGAACCATTTTTAGATATACAAACTGAGCTAATTAACAAATGTTTTTTTCCATTAAGTTTTTTTAATATTAACATTGCTTGATCTCTATTTTCTGGCTTTGATATTAATTCCCCATCTAAATCTATAACGCTGTCAGCTCCAATAACTATTTTATCTCTTTTTTTTAAACTTACTCTGTTTGCTTTTAATTCTGCTAAATTTTTAGAAATAATTTCGGGAGATGTGCTTTCTTTTAACAAACTTTTTTTAACAATATCTTCATCTATATTTGATGGTTCAATAGTACATAATATATCATTCTTGTCTAAAATTTCTTTTCTTACTTTGCTTTTAGATGCAAGAATTATATTATTTAACATTGTTTAAGTATATTTCGTGAATTTTAATTATGGAAGCTGCTGTTTCCTCTACTGATTTTCTTGTAACATCAATTAATGGCCATTTATATTTCTGAAAAGTTTTTTTTGCATCCAAGACTTCTTTTTTAATATTTTCTAAATTTGTATATTTTATGTTTTCTGTTTCTTTTAAAGAATTCATTCTGTTTTTTCTCAAATCTGCTAATCTTTCTGGTTCAGAACTTAAACCAACTACACAAGCTAATTTTGGATTTTTTTTAAGTTTATCTGGCAAAGAATTTTCATTAACCAACGGTATATTTGAAGTTTTAAATCCTTTATTTGCAAGATAAATGGAAGTTGGGGTTTTGCTAGTTCTGCTAACTCCAACAAGTATAATATCTGATTTATCGATTTCATTAATTAAATTTCCATCATCATGATTCATAGTAAATTGAATTGCTTCTATTCTATCATAGTATTCTTCATTCAATGTGTGTTGACCACTTGGTTCATGCGTTGCCTTTTGATTTAATATTTTTGAAAAATTTAAAATTAAATTTCCTAAAACCCCGAAACATGGTATTTCTTTATCTTCACTTACATTTGCTAAATATTTTGCCAAATTATTATCAACGATAGTATAAAGAATTATAGAATTGTTTTTTTTTTCTGCATCTTCCAAAATTTTTAAAATTTGATTTTCTGTTCTAGTAAAAGAGTAAGAATGAACTTTATACTCAATGTTTAAAAATTGTGCTTTCAAAGCCAAGAAAATTCTATCTAAGGTTTCACCTGTGGAATCCGAAATTAAATATATTTGATATGTATTAGTCATGAAAAAATAGTTAATAAATTTGTATTATTTTAATTAAATTACTCAATTTAATTTTTATTTAATTAACGTTGTAAAATAAGGGTTTTATTAACAATAATAATAAACCAAGATAAACAATCCACTTTATTTAATAAAATCTTAAAAAGCTTCATTTTAAACAATATTATTTCTCTTAGGATGTTATTAAACTGTGAATATAATGTTTATAAAAATTAATTATCTTTATTCACAAGACATAAAACAACTAAAATAATTAATTATAATTTTATTATGACACCATTACATAAAGTTTTAATTAATAAAGATACAACAATTAATCCTATATGGATTATGAGACAAGCTGGAAGGTATTTGCCCGAATTTAGAGAAATTAGAAAAAAAAATACTGATTTTATTAAATTATGCTTAAATGAAAAGTTATCTTCAGAAATTACTTTACAGCCTCTTAAAAGATTTGATTTTGATGCTGCTATAATTTTTTCAGACATCTTAATGTTACCATATGCTTTAGATCAAAAAGTAGAATTTAAAAAAAATTTTGGACCATTATTAGGAGATTTAAATTTAAATGAAATTTCTAAGTTAAATGAAAATGATTTTATTAAAAAACTTAGTCCTGTTTATAAAGCAATAAATTTAGTTAGTAAAAATAATCTTACAAAAAACAAAAGCACAATAGGTTTTGTAGGAGCACCATGGACTCTTTTAGTTTATATGATTAATAAACAGTCTCCAAAAGTAAAATTAAAAGATAATTTTTACCAAGATAAATCTTTAATAAATAAAATTTTATCTACTTTAGATAAATTTTTAAAAATTCATATTAAAAATCAAGTAGAAAACGGAGCAGAGATTATTCAAATTTTTGATAGTTGGGCCGGTCTATTAAATGAAGAAAATTTACCTAATTATGTTTATAATCCAACCTTAACATTGGTGGATTATGTAAAAACATTAAATGTACCTGTTATTTGTTTTCCCAGAGGTGTTAAAAACTATAAAAATTATTGTGATATCGTCAAACCTGATGGCATTTGTATTGATTACGAAACCGATCCAAATAAAATTTTAAAAGAAATAAAAATACCCGTTCAGGGAGGCATGGATCCCAAAATTTTACTAACTGATAAAGAAATTTTGAAAAAAGAGACAAAAAAATATCTAGATATATTTAAAGATCATCCTTATATCTTTAATTTAGGCCATGGTGTTCTGCCAGAAACAGACCCCAATATGATGGATTATTTAGTAAAGATGGTAAAAGATTATTAAATTATGAATTACGAACACCCAAAAAGAAAAACAAAAGTTGTTTTTGTTCAACTTGGTTCACCCTCGGAGCCAACCACAAAAGCTTTAAGAAAATATCTTCGTGCATTTTTAGGAGACCCAAGGGTAGTTGATATAAATCCATGGTTATGGAAAATTATTTTAAATTTTTTTGTACTGCCTTTTAGGCCCCGGAAGTCTGCAAAGCTTTACGCAAGAATTTGGGATGGTGAAAGTTTTCCATTAATAACTAACACAAGAAATTTTACAAAAATTGTAAGTGATGAATTAAAGAAAATTGATCCCAATGGTCATGTTGAAGTAAACCATGCTTTTCTCTTATCACCTCCATATGTAAATGAGGTTTATGATAGTTGGGAAGAGGACTTAAAAAAAGGTATCGGTGCAACAAAACTCCTAGTCATTCCAATGTTTCCTCAGTATTCAGAGAGCACTATAGCGTCAGGTATTGATGCATTAGCAAAAGAATTATCAAAAAGAGTAAAAATACCAACGTTTGAAGTAATCACAAACTTTCACAGAACTCATGCTTTTATAGACAATTCTGTTAACCAAATAGACACAAAACTGAATGATCTAATAGAACAAGGAAAGAATATAGATAACCTAGTAATAACTTTTCATGGAATGCAAAAAAGGCGAATTGTTAATAAGGGCGATGATTATTATAGACATTGTTATGAAACATTTTGTCTTATTACCAATAATCTAAAAAATATTAAGCCTGAAAAATGTATGATGAGTTTTCAAAGTCGTTTTGGTTCTGAGGAGTGGATAACACCTTATACAGAAGATGTGGTTAAAAAATTAATTTCAGAAGGGAAGAAAGAAATTGTTATATATTCTCCGAGTTTTGTTGCGGACTGTTTAGAAACCACTGATGAATTGGGTCATGAGTTGGTAAACGACGCGAAAGAATTAGGAGGCAATGTTTATCCAGTAAAATGTCTTAATACCAATAAGGATTGGTGTAAAGATTTTGCTAAATACACTTTTATACAAGCCGAGGGTTCAGCGCAAGACAAAGAAGATATAGAATATAAACTTGATAGAAAATATTATCAAAAAATGCCCCAACAAATAATGAATAAAAAATAATTTTATTTTAAAATGTCTGCTTCATTAATAATTTACTCAAGTACAGACGGTCACACAAAAACTATTTGCGAAAGGATAACAAATTTTTTAAATGAAGCAAACGAAACAAAGATTACATCTTTGGATGAAGCAACAAAACTTGATTTATCTAAATTTAATAGAATTATAATAGGAGCAAGCATTAGATATGGCCAACATTCTAATGAGCTTTATAAATTTATAGAAATAAATAAAAATATATTAGATCAAAAAGAAAGCATTTTTTTCTCAGTAAATGTGGTTGCAAGAAAACCAGAAAAAAACTCACCTGATACAAACCCTTATATAAAAAAATTTCTAAGAATTTCTAAATGGAAACCAAAGAAAATTGGTGTATTTGCTGGTAAGGTTGATTATCCTAAGTATGGTTTTTTTGATAAATATATTATCAAATTGATTATGTATATTACGAATGGGCCGACAGACACTTCTCAATCTTATGAATTTACAGATTGGTCAAAAGTAGAGGATTTTGCAAAAGAATTGCAGCTTAATCCTTAAAAAACCTTGAAATATAGCTGTTTTAACTATTTATGATCCCTCTTGTAATAGTTGAAAGAGTATATATATTCATATCATCTATTAAGTCCTTTAATATTTTTTAATCATGAACATTCAAGAATTAAAATTAAAAACATCAGAACAGCTTATTACACAAGCTGAAGAGCTAGGTATTGAAAATGCCAGCACCCTTAGAAAACAAGAAATACTTTTTGCAATATTAAAAAAAGTTGCAGAAAAAGAAGAAATTACTGGTGCTGGGGTTTTACAATTATTACAAGATGGTTTTGGTTTTTTGAGAGCAATGGAATCTAATTATCTTCCAGGTCCTGATGATATTTATGTAAGTCCAAGTCAAATTAGAAAATTTGGATTAAGAACAGGCGATACTGTTGAGGGACCAGTCAGAGCACCCAAAGAAGGAGAAAGATATTTTGCTTTACTTCAAGTTAGTAAAATAAATTTTGAAGAACCTGAAAAAACGAGACATAAAATAGCATTTGATAACTTAACCCCCCTTTATCCAGATAAGCAGCTGGTTATGGAGGTCGAAACTACTAAAGTTGAAAAAAAAGCAGATTTAACCCCAAGGTTAATCGATCTAGTAAGCCCTATTGGGAAAGGTCAAAGATCTATAATTATTTCTCCACCAAAAGCTGGAAAAACAATGATCTTACAAAGTATTGCCAACTCTATAGCAAAAAATTATCCTGAATGTTATTTGATGGTTTTATTGATTGATGAACGTCCAGAGGAAGTAACCGATATGCAAAGGACAGTTAAGGGTGAGGTAATTAGCTCTACTTTTGATGAGCCAGCACAGAGACACGTAGCAGTAGCTGAGATGGTTATAGAGAAAGCCAAAAGACTTACTGAGCATAAAAAAGATGTAGTTATATTATTAGACTCTATAACTAGACTTGGAAGAGCCTACAACGCGGTTATACCGAGTTCAGGAAAAGTTTTGACTGGAGGTGTAGATGCTAATGCGCTTCAAAGACCAAAGAGATTTTTTGGTGCAGCCAGAAATATTGAAGAAGGTGGATCTTTAACAATAATCTCAACTGCTTTAATAGATACAGGAAGTAGAATGGATGAGGTGATTTTTGAAGAATTTAAAGGAACGGGTAATAGTGAAACTGTTCTTGATAGAAAAATTGCTGATAAAAGAATTTATCCAGCTATAGATATTACAAAATCTGGAACAAGACGGGAAGAGTTGCTATTTAATAAAAATGATCTTCAAAAAATGAATGTTTTAAGAAGAATTATTGCTCCCATGGGTACAATGGATGCTATTGAATTTATTAACTCAAAACTAAAAGATACAAAGAATAACGCCGAGTTCTTTAACTCAATGAACAAACCTGCCTAAATATAGTTAAGTTTCTTTAGCTCTTCCAAAGAATGATTTTCAATTTTTCTTATTAATTCTGGGGGCAAAACTTTTTTCCATTCTTTATTTTCACCTTTTCTAAAAAATCTTACATTTTTTTGTTTTTCTTTAAAACCAATTTCACTTTCTAGTTTGGATAGATTGCTAAAAGAACAAATATCAATTGTATTTTTAATTTTATCTTCATTTATTTCAAATTTATTTCCGAGAAATTGATTAATAAAAATTAAAATTTTTTTAAATGTATTATGAGTATCTTTATTAAGTTCTTCATATTTTATTAATAATTTTGGGAATGAGCAATCCAGCCAAGAATTAAAGTGAACTTTCCAAGACATTCTAGCTTCTGGATAACCTCCATCGTTTATTCCGATACGATTTTCCATTAAAAGTAAATCTGTAGATTTTTCAAAAGATATATCTGAGTGATACGCATAAGAAACGGCTACTGCTCTTGGGTCTCTGACAATATGTATAGCGCCAGCTGTATTTTTTCTATCAGTAAATTCATAACCATTCGTTGAACCAAAAAAATTATGTGTTTTAACAAAATTAAGTTTATTGTTTTCGTTGATCTTCCTTTGAGCAGATAAAAAATATTTAAATAATAACATATGATCTTTTTTATAAGATCGTCGCTAATAATACCCTCAAAGGAACTTTTTTTCGGGAAACTTCTTATACCTCTCATTTTAGAGAACACATTATCATTATCATTATTTAGGTAGCTTGCTAGTAATGCTCTTACAAAAGTGTTTCCGCTTTTTGGGTAAGAAGCGAGCCATAAAATCATAAAAAAATTATACTATTAAGTTAAATTGAAAGATATAATATCAATAAAATGACAATTTATGCTCTATCCTCTGGTCCTGGAATTTCGGGGGTTGCGATTGTCAGAATTTCCGGTCCTGAAGCTTCAGAAGTCATTAAATTACTTACGGGTAAAGAAATCCCTAAGCCTAGAATGGCAACCCTAAGAAAAATAAACAATATCAACACTTCTAAGCTGATAGATGAGGGCATAGTTATCTGGTTTCCTGGGCCAGAGAGCTACACAGGTGAAGATATGGCAGAAATCCATGTGCACGGAGGTAAGGCAGTTGTATTGGCTCTACAAAATGAAATTTCTAGGATTAAAAATTGCAGAATAGCTGAACCAGGTGAATTTACAAAGATAGCATTTCAAAATGGAAAAATAAATTTACTTAAAGCAGAGAGTATTGCAGATCTAATAAGTGCTGAAACTGAAATTCAAAGATTGCAAGCTGTCAAAATTATGAAAGGTAAATCTTCAGAAAAATTTAATCAGTTAAGAGATAAATTATTAAAACTTTTATCATTTATAGAAGCTAAAATAGACTTTCCCGATGAGGACCTTCCAGATGAAAATATTAATAAAATTAAAAAAGATTCTAAAGATGTTTTTAATGAAATTAAAAAAATATTAGATGATCAAAAAGTTGGTGAAATAATTCGTGAAGGATTTAAAATTGCAATAGTAGGTCCAACCAATGCTGGAAAGTCAAGTTTGCTCAATAATTTATCTAATAGAGAAGTTGCTATTGTTTCTGAAATAGCCGGAACAACAAGAGATGTGATCGAGGTACATTTAAATATAGATGGATATCCGGTTATTATTTCAGACACTGCCGGTATAAGAAATTCAAAAGATGAAATTGAAAAAAAAGGTATTAAATTATCATTAAATAAAGCTGAAAATGCAGATTTAAAACTAGTAGTAGTTGATGCAAAAAACATTGATTTAAGCGGTTTTTTGAACGATTTGATTAAAAATGATTCAATCTTAGTTGTTAATAAGTCTGATTTATTAAAAGAAAAATTGGATAGAAAAATTGCCAAATTAGATCATGTTTTAATTTCATTAAAAGATAATTTAAATATAGATAAATTGATCTCTAAAATAAAAAATAATATTAAAAATAAATTTATATCAGAAGAAGATATTATAATTACTAGAGAGAGACATAGACAACATTTAGTTCAGTGTGCAGTTCACTTAAAAAGTTTTTCAGAAAAA